>JAILEL010000199.1 GCA_024687845.1 Eubacterium sp. | reverse complement strand
TTATATAGCAGACTTTCTTGTTGATAATGGAATTCAGACTGTGTTCGGAGTTACCGGAGGAGGTGCAATGCATCTTAATGATAGCTTTGGTCATAAGGAAGGTCTTCAGTTCATATTTAATCATAACGAACAGGGTAGCAGCGTTGCTGCAGAGGCATATACCAGATTGACTGGAAAGCTTGCTGCAGTAAATGTAACAAGTGGTCCGGGTGGAACTAATGCTATGACTGGTGTGCTTGGTGGATGGTTAGATTCCATACCTATGTTTGTGGTATCAGGACAGGTTAAAAGAGAAACAACAACCTGGTCAACTGATATTCCCCTTAGACAGTTGGGAGATCAGGAATATCAGATTGTTGAAAGTGTAAAAAACATGACCAAATATGCAGTCATGGTTACAGATGAAAAAGAAATTGCTTATCACCTGGAAAAAGCTCTCTTTCTTGCAACTATAGGAAGAGGTGGCCCAGTATGGATTGATGTTCCATTAGATGTTCAGGCAGCGAAGATAGAGACTGATGAGCTGGTACATTTTAATGGAAGTGATGAAGAAAGGCAGCTTCTCTCAGAAGAGATTCCTGCTAAAGTATCTGATGATCTGGCAGATGATATTCTAACCAAAATAGCAAATGCAAAACGTCCTGTTTTATACGCTGGAACAGGAATAAGACTTGGACGTGCTGAGAAAGAATTTCTTAAACTTGTAGATACATTGAAGATTCCTGTTGTTACTGCATGGAATGCAAATGACATTCTGCCTGATGATAGTAGCTTCTTTGCTGGACGTCCTGGAACTGTTGGAACAAGAGGAGGCAATTTCGCAGTGGAAAATGCAGACCTTGTTCTTACACTTGCATCGCGTCTTAATATTAGGCTTATAAGCTATAACTTTAAAGATTGGGCAAAGAATGCTTATAAAATTGTAGTAGATATTGACCAAAATGAGCTGGATAAACCGACTCTGAGTCCAGATATGAAGGTTCATGCAGATATAAAAGATCTGATGCAGGCTCTTCTTAAAAGAATAGATGAAGGTGTATACAGCCTAAGTACTCAGCAGGCTGAGGTACATGAAAGCTGGAGACAGTTTGCTACTGGCCTTAATGAGAAATACCCAGCTGTACTTCCTGAGTATTATGAAGAAAAGGATTCTCTTAATCCTTATGTACTGATTAAAGAACTGTTTACAGAAGCTGCTGATGATGAAGTTTTTATTACAGGAAATGGATCTGCCTGTGTAATTGGCTTTCAGGCAGCAGTAGTAAAGAACAATACAAGACTCTTTACCAATTCCGGTTGTGCCAGCATGGGATATGGGCTTCCTGCAGCACTTGGTGCGGCAGTAGCCCTTAGAGATGCTCAATCTTTCAAGGGTGAATCAAATGATGGAAAATTATGTGAAAAAGGATTTGAGACAGTAGCTTCTCAGATAAAGAATTATCAGGGAAAAGATGGACATAGAGTTGTATGTATTGATGGAGACGGTTCACTTATGATGAATCTCCAGGAACTTCAGACTATTTCAGAAAATAATCTGAACATAAAACTTATTGTTATAAACAACAACGGATATCACAGTATCAGACAGACCCAGAATAACCTGTTTAAGAATGGTCTGGTAGGAGTTTGTAAAGGTAATGGAGTAAGCTTCCCTCCATTTGATAAACTCGCTGATACATTTGGCTTCAAATTTGTAAGGATAGACAGCCTTGATGGAATAAGTGAAAAAATAAACGAATTCCTGAATGCAGAAGGCCCTGTTCTATGTGAAGCAGTAGTATCAGATGAACAGATATTCTCACCTAAACTTTCATCAAAGGTACTTCCAGATGGAAAGATAGTATCACCACCAATAGATGATATGTATCCATTCCTTTCTAGGGAGGAGTACGAAGAATGCAAAGTAACAGTTCAGTAGGTATGATATATATAAAATAAAAAGAAACGAGCTTAATTATGAATCCTTTAAAAAAATTCCTGACTGAAAGCAAGGATATAGAAAAGTCAGCTGTAATATGGAATATAGTTGCAAGCATGCTGGTTGCATTTCAGTCAGTAATTACACTTGTAGTAATAAAACGTACAATTAATGATGGAGTAACTGCTGGAATATATACATTTGGAAATACACTGAACAATCTGTTTTTATCTATTGGAAAATATGGAATGAGATTTTTCCAGGTTTCTGATGTGGATAGGGAATATAATTTTAGAGAATACAGAATGTCCAGAATTATTACGACAATTGCAATGTCTATTATTTCTACAATATATGTTCTGATAGTTGCTAATCAAAATGGATATTCTGATACTAAAACATATACTATAATCTGGCTTTGTTTCTTTAAGCTTGCAGATTCATTTGAAGATGTCTTCTATGGAGATTATCAGAAGAATAAAAGACTTGATGTTGCATCTAAAGTTTTTGCCTTAAGGCTATTTATAACAATAACATTGTTTGCGATTTTGATCATCGTAACAAGAAATTTTTTAGTTGCAACGATTGTATCTACAATAGTTACTATGTTACTTCTCTTTGTTTTCCTTATGATGACAAGAGAATTCGTAAGTGATAGAACTGAGTATCAGATGAGCAGAGTTTGGAAGCTTCTTGCTGTTACATTTCCTCTATGCTTAGGCGGAGTTCTTACTCTTTATATCAGTGCGGCTCCAAGAACTGCAATAGACAGACTGATGACAGAAGTGGATCAGGAAATATATGGATATATTTCGATGCCGGTTTTTGTTGTTCAGCTTCTGGTACTATTCATCTTTAATCCTTTAATATATGGATTATCCTGCTTATGGAATGAGAATAAGATTTCCGAATATGTTAAACAGTGTATGAAACAGTTCGCCTTTGTATTTGTAGTCACTATTGTTTGTATCACCGGAGCCTGGCTTCTTGGAATACCAGTCCTTTCCTTTATATATAATACAGATCTTGCACCATATAAAACAGATCTTATGATAATGATGGTAGGAAGTGGTTTTCTCGGGCTGGCGGGTCTGTTGGCAAATCTGTTAACAGTCATGAGATATCAAAATGCGATTCTCGTCGGATATGCTTTGACCTCTGTTTGTGCATTTCTTTTTTCAGGAAAGGCAGTGGAATCAAATGGTATGAGAGGCGCAGTAAATATTTACCTTATTCTGCTTATAGTTTTATGCTTGATATTTCTTGCAGAATTCATTTATGGGGTTGTTAGAGCAAGAGGAAAAAATGTTCAGAGTACTAGCCTCGAAAATGAATAAGGTTGTAAATAAGAATTAAAAATGTTACTATAATGACATTTAGTAACTGTTCAGTTATGACATGTATATATTTTGTCAAGGGGGTGTTCGTTTGACTATGAATGATGGACAGCATACACAGGATATCAATCTTGAACGGGGAAATACCATAGAGGTTGATGAAATAGTTGCACAGGTTTATGAGGCACTTTCTGAAAAAGGCTATAATCCTGTTAATCAGATTGTTGGATACATAATGAGCGGAGATCCAACATATATTACAAGCTATAAGAATGCGCGTAGTCTTATTATGAAGGCTGAACGTGATGAGATTCTTGAGCTTTTAATGGAAAATTATATTGAGACAAGACTTAAATAGTGCATGGTAATTTTCAAAATCGTAAAGAAGGATTAGTATAAGAATGAGAATTATGGGACTGGATTTTGGCGACAAGACAGTTGGGGTTGCCATATCTGACGAGCTTTTGATTACTGCTCAGCCTGTTACTGTTGTTGAACGTGAAAGAAGTAACAAGCTTAGAAAAACATATCAGAAGCTGGAAGAATTGATAAAAGAATATGAAGTAGAAAAAATAGTTATTGGTAAACCCCTCAACATGAATGGAACTGAGGGGGCCAGGGTTGAACTTACACGTGAATTTTCTGCAGAACTGTCTCGAAGAACAGGACTGGAAATAATTGAAGTGGATGAAAGACTCACTACTGTTGAGGCTGACAGGATACTTGAAGAAACAGGAGTTGCCAGTTCGGGTAGAAAACAGCACATAGATAAAATGGCAGCGGCTATTATTCTGCAGACTTATCTTGATCTGAATAAAAATGATTAAAGAGATTGATATTTACGAAAAATAAAAATGTACGGAAAAAAGAACAGTTAGAATTTCGGAGGAGAACAGTTGAATATTGAGAAAAGTAAGGCGGTTAAAATTATCCCTCTTGGGGGACTTGAACAGATCGGAATGAATATAACTGCCATTGAATATGAAAATGATATCATTGTAATAGATGGTGGATTGTCATTTCCAGATGATGAGATGTTAGGAATAGATCTTGTTATACCTGACATAACGTATTTAAAAGAAAATCATGATAAGCTTCGTGGAATGGTTGTGACTCACGGACATGAGGACCATATCGGTGCCATTCCTTACATAGAGAAAGAATTGAATATACCGATTTATGCAACCAAGCTTACTATGGGCTTGATTGACTATAAGCTTACAGAACATGGACTTGCTGACAGTATCAGACGTAAGGTGGTTACTTATGGTCAGACTATTAATCTTGGATGCTTCAGAATAGAGTTTATCAGAACAAATCATTCGATTGCAGATTCTGCAGCCCTTGCAATATTTACACCTGCGGGTATTATAGTTCACACTGGTGATTTTAAAGTGGATTATACCCCGGTTTTTGGTGGCGTTATTGATCTTCAGAGATTTGGTGAATTGGGCAAAAAAGGAGTCCTTGCACTTATGGCCGATTCTACGAATGTAGAACGTCCGGGTTATACTCCATCTGAGAAAACTGTCGGCAGAACATTCGATCATATATTTGATGATAACAGAGGCAGCAGATTAATAATTGCTACATTTGCTTCGAATGTAGACAGGGTTCAGCAGATTATCAATTCGGCATATAAGTATGGCAGAAAATGCATCGTTGAAGGACGTAGCATGGTAAATATAATAAATATCGCATCTGAATTAGGATATTTAAGTATACCTGAAAATACGCTTATAGATATTGATGAGGCAAAGAATTATCCCGTTGAAAAACTGGTTTACATAACTACAGGAAGCCAGGGGGAGAATATGGCGGTACTTTCACGTATCGCTGCGTCGATTCATAATAAGATATCAATTGTTCCTGGTGATGTAGTTATTTTTTCATCAAGTCCAATTCCAGGAAATGAAAAATCTGTATATAAAGTTATGAATGAACTTGAGCAGAAGGGAGCTAAGGTTATCTATCATGATACCCATGTTTCCGGACATGCTTGTCAGGAAGAACTTAAACTGATATATGCACTTACAAAGCCTAAGTATGCTATTCCTGTACATGGAGAATATAGACATCTTAAGAGGCATGCAGAACTTGCAAATGATATGGGGATTCCTAAAGAGAATATCAAGGTATTAAAGCCAGGTGAGGTTCTTGAAATAGGAGAGATGGATTTTCAGGTCGTTGGCAAGGTTCCGGCAAGAGGAATCTTTGTAGATGGACTTGGAGTTGGTGACGTTGGAAATATAGTTCTGCGTGACAGACAACATTTATCGGAAAATGGCCTCATGGTTGTAGTGGTTACACTCGAAAGAGGTTCCAATCAGGTTCTGTCGGGACCAGATATTGTATCAAGAGGTTTCGTATATGTCAGAGAGGCTGAACTTCTGATCGAGCAGTGCAGGGATATTGTAGAACAGGCTCTTTATGGATGCCTTGAGAATGAAAATGCAGATTGGAACAAGATAAAAGCCTGCATTAAAGAAGACCTTGGTGAATTTCTCTGGGAAAGAACTAAGAGAAGTCCGATGATTCTTCCAATAATATCAGAAGTGTGATGGCAAACAATATAATTTTTTAGCCTGGTATGAGGTGTGAAAGTATAGTTATGGATGAGTTGTTAAATGAGTGCAGTGTACTCAATTCAATGATACGAAAGTCAAAGGAATATAAAACCTTCGTTCAGACATTGAATAATATAAAAGCTAACGAACAACTATATAATGATCTTCAGGAGTTTAGACGTCGTTATGATGACGTGATCCGATACACTGAGGGCAATCCATATGATGAGATATTCAGACTATATTATGAGAATGATGAGCTTCTTCATGAATCAGCTGTGAATGAATATCTTAGAGCAGAAAGTGCCTTTTCAAGACTTATAAAAAATATGGTTACAGAGATAACCGATGGCTTGGAACTGGAGATATAGGATGTTTTTCTTACGGATTATATATAGTAAGGAATTATAACGAATAATAATTATAAAGGAAAAAATAAAACATAAATACCGGAGAAATATTGATGTCAGATAATAAGAGAAAAAATAGAGCATTTAAAGCGGAAAACAGACTAAGAGTTGCATTATACTATGCATTTGAATTACTTGTAGATGTATTTATTGTATTTGCATTTGTAAGGGCATTCTCGATTTCATATAACTTCTCACATGACGTATTTTATGATTCGGCAAAAAATATAAAAAATAAGGATTATGTGGTTGTAAATATAGAACCTGATTCTTCAACAAGTGACGTAGCAGAGAAACTGTTTCAGGCGGGTGTTATAAAGAATAAATATGTAATGATGGCCAAAATAAAGGTGAGTGAGGCAGGAAGTGATATAAAGGCTGGTAAGTATGGCTTATCCCAGGCTATGACATACAATGAGATAATAGGAATAATCACAGGTGGTGCATCTGTTAGTGAAGATTTAGAAAAAAAGGATGA
>JAILEL010000120.1 GCA_024687845.1 Eubacterium sp. | reverse complement strand
AAAAAAAGAGCAAAAAAGAACAAAGAGCATAATCCCCTGTTACTCTTTGTTCTTTTTTGCCTATTCAATAAGTTTTTTTTACTTTATACGTAATCTATAGCAGCTCTTTCAACCGAAAATGCCGCAATAAATCTGCTCATAAACTTATCAAAACCTGCTATTTCTTCATCTGAGGCCATAATCTCCTCACCAGTTTCATCAGAAAAGATAACTTCCTTCAGATATTCCGAGAGGCTTTTTTTATTCTCTTCAGCCATATACATAGCAAGAACAGCTATTCCCCAGGCTCCACCTTCACCCGCTGTATTCATAACAGTTACAGGTCCACCAATAGCCGCAGACATGATTCTCTGTCCAGCCTCCTTAGTTTTAAAGAATCCACCATGTCCATACATTTTATCTATTCCCGCATCTTCTTCCTTAAAAAGTATGTCTAAACCATATTTTAAAGTACTTACAGCAGAATACAGATGAAGTCTCATGAAATTCTCAAAAGTAAAATTAGAATTAATTCCCCTTATAAATACAGGTCTTCCCTGTTCAAAGTCTGTAACAGGTTCTCCCGAAAAGTAATTAAATCCCATAAGGCCGCCACAGTCATAGTCTCCTCCAAGAGCCGATCTAAACATTGTTTCATAAAGCTTATCATTATCCACTCCATAACCCATAGCTTTTGAATAACCTTTAAAAAGATCAGCCCAGGCATTAATATCCGAAGTACAATTATTGCAATGAACCATAGCTACATCTTTACCTTCAGGAGTAGTTACAACATCTATCTCTTCGTGAACCCCTTTTAGTGCATGCTCCATAACTACCATTGCAAATATCGAAGTTCCTGCTGAGATGTTACCAGTTCTTTCTGCAACACTATTTGTCGCTACCATCCCAGTACCAGCATCTCCTTCAGGTGGACACAGGGCAATACCTGGATTAAGATTTCCACTTTTATCCAGAAAAGCAGCACCTTCCTCCGTAAGTACCCCAGCCTTTTCACCTGCAACCATAACCTTCGGAAGAATATCTCTCAGTTTCCAGCCTAAATCATAATCAGCTATCATATCATCAAAAATATCTACATAATCTGAATTATAATCTAATGTTCTGTTATCTATCGGAAACATACCTGATGCGTCACCGATACCCAGAACTCTTTCTCCTGTCAACTTCCAATGAACATATCCTGCAAGTGTCGTAAGGTAGTGAATTCTTTTCAGATGCTCTTCCCCTTTCAGTATTGCCTGATATAAATGTGCTATACTCCATCTTTGAGGAATATTAAACTTAAATGCTTTAGTAAGGGCAGCTGAAGCTTCCTCCGTTATGGTATTTCTCCAGGTTCTAAATGGAGCAAGAAGAAAGTCTTCATCGTCAAATGCCATATATCCGTGCATCATAGCACTTATTCCTATAGCTTTAAGATTTGATATCTTCGCTCCGTACTTCTCATAGACGTCCCATACCAGAGCATTATAAGACTCCTGAAGGCCTTTTCTCACAGAATTCAGATCATAAGTCCAAATGCCATTATCAAACTCATTTTCCCAACTATAGCTTCCTGCCGCAATCGGATCCCCCTTTTCATCAACAAGAACTGATTTTATCCTGGTAGAACCAAATTCAATACCAAGACAGCAGCCCCCCGATTCTATTATTTCTTTCATAATCCCTCTCTTTTTGTATTTATCACCTTGTTATATATACCTTCAGCGTCTAATCCATATTTATGAATAAGTTCTGTTGCCGGACCTGACTCTCCGAACTGATCATTTATTCCAATCTTTACTACCTTAGCAGGATACTCTTCAGCCAGACAGTCACATACAGCACTGCCAAGTCCACCAATTACGGAATGCTCTTCTACTGTAAATATATTTTTTGTCTTTTTAGCTGACTCAATTATAAGTTCCTTATCCAGAGGCTTAATTGTATGAATATTTATCACCTCAGCATTTATCCCATCTTTTTCCAGCATTTCAGCTGCAGCCAACGCCTCAGCAACACACAGACCAGTAGCAACTATTGTGATGTCTTTTCCACCTTTAAGCTTTATTCCTTTACCGATTTCAAAGTTATAATCAGATTCATTATTTATTACCGGTACAGGTAATCTTCCAAACCTCATATAAACTGGACCCTGATATTTATATGCCGCTTCAACTGCAGCCCTTGCTTCTACATCATCACATGGATTGATAACAACCATTCCCGGTATGCATCTCATCAGAGCAATATCTTCATTACATTGATGTGTTGCACCATCTTCTCCTACAGAAATACCCGCATGTGTTGCACCTATTTTTACATTTAAATGAGGATATCCTATAGAGTTACGAACCTGCTCAAATGCTCTGCCTGCAGCAAACATTGCAAATGTACTCACAAATGGCACAATTCCACAAGTCGAAAGTCCTGCCGCAACTCCCATCATATTAGACTCTGCTATTCCACAATCAATATGTCTATCAGGGAAAGCCTTTTTAAATACACCCGTCTTAGTAGCAGCCGCAAGATCAGCATCAAGTACATACAGGTTATCATATTTTTTTCCAAGTTCAGTTAATGCATTTCCATAACTATCTCTTGTTGCTATTTTTTTCACTTCCGACATTATTCAAGCTCCTCCTTCAGATCATTCATCGCCTGCTCATACTCCTCACGATTAGGAGCTTTTCCGTGCCATCCACATTGATTTTCCATAAATGAGACACCCTTGCCCTTAACAGTACGAGCAATTATCGCTGATGGCTGCCCCTTATGTTGCTTCGCATTATTGACTGCCTGCTCTATCTCATTAAAATCATGACCATCAATAACCTGCACATAAAAATTGAAAGCTTCAAATTTTTTATCAATCGGATAAGGCGAACAAACTTCATCAATTGATCCATCAATCTGAAGATTATTATTATCTACAAATACAACAAGATTATCCAGTTTTCGGAATCCGGCAAACATAGCAGCTTCCCATATCTGACCTTCCTGTATCTCACCATCTCCGAGAAGAGCAAAAACTCTATAAGACTTGTTCTGCAGTTTACCAGCCAGAGCCATACCCGCAGCTGCCGAAAGTCCCTGTCCCAGTGAGCCTGAAGACATATCCACTCCTGGAATATGTTTCATATCAGGATGCCCCTGAAGAAAAGAACCTGTATGACGAAGTGTCTTAAGCTCTTCTACATCAAAATAACCTCTATTTGCAAGTGCCGAGTAAAGTCCCGGCGCTACATGTCCCTTAGACAGAACAAACCTGTCTCTCTCAGGATCCGATGGATTCTCCGGATCAATAACCATTTCTTTAAAATATAGATATGTAAATATATCCGCAGATGAAAGCGAGCCTCCCGGATGACCAGACTTAGCATTATATACCGCTGTTACAATTCCTCGTCTAACCTCTCTGGCTATATT
This sequence comes from Eubacterium sp., assembly GCA_024687845.1. The sequence goes on along the minus strand of JAILEL010000120.1, from coordinate 1,111 downwards.
TATTAATTTATTTTCAGTCTCCTGATTCATTTTATTACCTTTTCCTTTTATTTACCAAAAACCTTTATGTAATCATTCTGAAACTTTTCAATACCCTGATCTGTAAGAGGATGTTTTACCATCTGCTCAATTACTGCATAAGGAACCGTTGCTATATCTGCGCCTGCCAGAGCGCAATCTGTAACATGAACTGTATTTCTTACACTTGCAGCTATTATTTCTGTTTCTATTCCATAATTTTCAAATATCTGAACAATATCCTCTATAAGTTTAATTCCAGACATATTGATATCATCCAGTCGTCCAAGAAATGGTGAAACATAAGTTGCACCAGCTCTGGCAGCAAGAAGTGCCTGATTTGCTGAAAATATAAGTGTTACATTTGTTTTAATTCCCTCAGCTGAAAGTACCTTAACAGCCTTAAGACCTTCATCTGTCATAGGAATCTTCACTATCATATTAGGATGAATGGCTGCTATCTCTCTTCCTTCTTTGATCATTCCTTCTGCATCAACAGTAGTAGCCTTAACCTCTCCACTGATAGGCCCATTTACAATATCAGTAATTTCCTTAATTACTTCATTAAAATCTCTGCCTTCCTTGGCGATAAGAGATGGATTTGTAGTTACACCACAGATCACCCCCATATTATTCGCCTTCCTGATATCTTCTACATTTGCAGTATCAATAAAAAATTTCATAATTTTTTCCTCTCCATATTATTTATTTATAAAAAATTTCTCCAAGTTTAAGCTCTCTCTTGAAAGCCGGGATAGTAGTATGTTCATCAATTACAACAGCTTCGATTCCCATGATTTCAGCCCAGTCAACCATCTGATCAACAGTAAGGTCATATGAAAATGCAGTATGGTGAGCACCACCAGCAAGTATCCACGCCTCAGCTCCAGTATAAAGATCTGGATATGGAGTCCAGAAGTTAGTTGCTACCGGAAGATCAGGCATAGCTTTTTCAGGCTTTTTGCATTCAACCTCATTTATAATAAGTCTGAATCTGTTTCCAAGATCAATAAGAGATGTTGCAACGCCTCTTCCTTCTTTTGATGTGAAGACGAGTCTTGCAGGATCCTCACGGTCACCCATAGAAAGCGGT
>JAILEL010000117.1 GCA_024687845.1 Eubacterium sp. | reverse complement strand
TATTTTGATGTAAACTATTCTTTTTCAGAACCAATAGTTCATGTACTGTTAATTAATTTAAAGCTCGTATTCATTATCCGTCATGCAAAGAAATCTGTCCGACAGACCCATTTTCGAGCAGTATTATAACAATGGGCTATGTCGAGCCTTTTTGACCTATGCCATTCAGTAACGAAGGCAAGTTATCAGTCTAGTCAATTAGAAACTGATGCACTAATATCCTGCTTCTTCATGTTCCTCTATACTTAATCCTTTATGTTCTACCTCTGCATTTATTGCAAATGCCGTTATGCAGTTATTCATTTTCAGTGTATAGTTTCCGTTATATTTCATATTTGCATTCATCTGCATAATATCCAGCATTCTGTAGTATCTTGTTTTTCCTTTTAAGGCTATCAGGATCATAAGATATTCCTTATAATTCAGGCCGCTTTCACTATCCGTTTCTTCCGCACTAAGTTCACTAAGCCGTCCAAGACTTTCAAAATCTGTCATCCAGGTATCAAAGGTTTTGAGATAGGGAATGCTATGTCCTCTAACAAGAAGATAAAGGTCTGCAACACTTTCTATATAAGCCCAGCATCCAGCAAGAAGATATTGCACCACAGGCTCAGCAAAGGGAAAGTACCAGCAGATACCGGCAGCTATAGTTGCACATTCACCCATTTTTACAGAATCCGTGATGATATAGGCCATATTAAAGCCAAATCTTATAAGTAGTATTTCATCTACAACCTGTTTATAGTTCCCACCATCTGTATCCTCACCAGCAATTATGTATTCCATTTCCAGATTTAGATATGTATCATCATATTTCTTCTCAGTGAGACAGTTGAAATATTCACCTGCATATGAGATGGATTCCACATCGGTCACTATTTCCGTACCCCATCCAACAGTTTTTCTCGAGTCAAGCTTCATCCTGTCCAGATTGTTGAATTCAGTCCCGATGTTCTGTAGTTTATTGCCAGTTTTCTTTCCTGACGGAAGATTGCTATAATCCACAACATTTCCACTGAGAGTTACATTTTCAGGAAGGATCAGGCTTGCTATTCCTGCATCCGTATACGTTTTTAACGTTTTTCTCGGATCCTTGGTTGTCTCTTTTTTATCCGTCTTCTTACTATCATCAGATTTATCGTCCTTGTTCTTACCGCCATCAGATTCATCATCCATCTTCTTCAGATCGACTTTATTTTTTGAATTATTAGTGTCATTATTTTTCTCTGAATCGTCCGAATCAGAGTCATCATCCTTAATCAGTTTCTGTTTCTCATCAATATCCGAATCAATATCATCCAGAGTATCCTGATCTATAGGTTCATCTTCACCTTTAGTTTTTTCGATTATTTTATCGACCAGCTTTTCAGCGACCTGATAATTGAAGTTTTGATTTATCTGCCTTTTAAATTCCTTACAATCATCATCGAGTATTCCTGTCACGCCCGAAAGCTCCACACTGTTTACCGTATATTCATCTCCTAGATCAGTCTGAAGACTGTCCTGAATACTCTGTTCAAGCTGACCTTCACCTGCATCGCCAGCGTTTTTATCCATCAGCAGGATATGATAACGGTCAAAAATGAATCTGTCATAATTAGCCAGCTCCCCAGACATTGCACTGCTCAGTGCTGTTGATGTTTTTGTACGTGCATTTTCAAACTCACAGATTTTAATTACTGTAGCGGCAACGCCCAGCATAGCCAATAAGATAAGAGTCAGAAATACCGTTACATATCCTCTGTTGTTCATATCAAACCTCCACTATAGGAAAATCGTCAGCCTGTAACCGAGCTTGCTCCCTTTGTAACTGCATTCCAGATTTTGGTCAGTAGCTCTGCAGCATTGCTTTTAAACACTACTACAAGGCCAATCAAAACAACCAATATAAGTATCACCTCTACGGTAGCAACTCCCTTATTATTCTTATTGATTTCAAAAAGCCTGTTTTTAACGAAATAATACATATCCTCCATACATTTTCCTCCTCTGTTCTATAGATTTATAAATGCAGGATACATAACAATAGCAATTACTAATATCATAAGAATTGACGAAGGCAGAAGAAGCTTCTCAGAAGCCTGTTCACCTTTTTTACGTATATGTTCCTTCTTTATAAAAAAACTTGTTTTCACTTCACTATCTAATAATTTAAGAAGGTTAGAATTACCATATGCAAGATTCTGGGATATAAGAGACATAAGTCTCATATATTCCTGAGATCCAAGCGTATTACCAAGTTCTGTATAAACAACCCTTTCTGGTATACCTGATGATATCTGATTCAATGCATACTCAATCTCCTTCACCAATGCCAGACAGCTTTCATTTTTAATCGCCCACCTGAATGCATCCTGGATAGTAAGCCCTGCACCAATATATATTGAAAGCCGGTTAACAAAACCATAATATGCATCCTCCAGCAACTTGTCCCTTTCTTCACCAGACTCCTTTATTCTGCTCACCTTACATAGACCTAAAAGGCCGATAACCAAAAGGCCAATCACGAATAATTTCAAAAAGCTGTCCTCTCTCGAAATAACATTTTTTCTTACTCTTGCTCCTTCTATTGTTTCGGGTAAATAAAGCTCCGATTGGGTCCTGTTTCTCCCTTCAATTTCAAGTATTGCGACTTTTGCCCTCTCGGAGCTGCTTAAGCTATTTTTTCCGACAACCTGAACCTCTGTTTTATACTGTTTTTCATTTTGTTCATCCTTAATGGTTGCCGTAAGCCCAACCTTTACCGGTTCATTTATAATAGCTGGATCAACTTGTCCCATACTGCTCACTATTTCTGGAGAATCTGACTCCCACAGAATAGTCAGAAGTCCCGTTTCATCAGTATCAGGAAGCATCAGATCATCCGTAATCTTATCTTTAGAGATATTATCCGCAGAAATTACAGACTCTATATAATCCACAGCATTATTGTATAGTTCCCCGAACTGTTCCTCAGTAAGCTGCCTGGGATGAACCTCCACTCTATATATTTCCTTTTTCTCACTTGTTTCATCTTGTATTTCAATATCCACATAATCAGAAGCTTCACCAGCATTCGGACGTTTTATCACATTTTCTGATATCTCCGGTTCCGGAAGAAATGAAAGCAGGAAGCAAAGTAACGAAAGCACCGTTATTCCAAGTAATACATCATGTAATATTTTCAAAACTACTTTCTCTGTCTCCTCATCAAGTGTTTTTTCGCCAAGTACCCTTGATTTACGGATATAGTTTCGTAGCTTCAATATTCTCTCCTTAGGCACAAGTTTTAATAAAAACCTCGCCGCATACCATAAAATGTCTTTTCCATCCTTATACTTGCTGAAGTTTTTCCTGCTGATAATAGCAAGACTGAAAATGATAAAAACCATTGATATAGAAAGCATTCTCACCATAAACTTCTTCCTCCTTTTTATTTTCTATATATAAAAACATCTCGCCGACTGTTTAGCTTTTTAGAAATGTGCTTATCTGGGGGTTCTAATAATCATTCAGCCAGCTTTAATGTTTTATCCTAATTTACCTTTATTATCTTTTTCCCTAGAAAATCAGCTCCAACATTTGTCGCAAGCACCACTGTCATTATTACTATTCCTGTGGCATTTCCATAAAGAGGATCAAGAAATCCTTTATTACTTGTTCTCAGGAACAAAATGATAAAAGCCGGCATATAAATCATGATTTGCTGCTCCAGTTTCTTAGAAGCTACCATCACTTCTAGCTCTTCCCTGAGTTCTATTTCAGCAATCAGCTTATCTACAGTATCCTTTATTACCTTGATTGCATTTCCACCTGTTCTTTTTATTGTAGAAATGACCTCTACAAAATCTTTTATTTCAGTAAGCTCCATAGTCTCTGCAAATTCCTTAAGTGCCTGATCAGTGGTTAATCGAAGGCTGAGCTTTTTCTCAAATATTCTGAGTTCTCTAGCGAGCTCCGTTCCTTCTCCATACATTTTTTCTAAGTCCCTGCGTGCTGATATAAGTGAATTTTCTATGGAATTTCCCGCTTCCAGTGCCCCCTGCATTGCAATTATCAGGCTTTTAAACTGGCCAAGTATCCTCTGTTCCCGCTTTGTTCTTATTCTCTCTACCCCTGCTTTATATGCATACAATCCTACAAGAGCACCGAATAGAAGTCCTAAACATGAGTTGTAAAAAATATATGCGCACCCCACCGTCAGAACCAGAGCCCATAGAAGAGCATATACTTTTTCCTCACCTATCTTCCTCATACATACCTCTCCCGGTATATTTCAATTAATCCAGCATTCATAAGCTTATTAACATTCATCAGATCATTTATTTTTCTTAACTCACCTACTACGGTGTCATTCTCCGTACCTGTTTCAACGAATTTATATAATTGTCTTGTTGTTACTTCTTCATTCTCCATTCCTGTCACCTCACTTATCTCTAATACTCTTCTCGATCTGTCTCGTAGTCGTCCAAGATGGACTACAATATCCAAAGCTGAAGCTATCTGCTGCCTTATGGCTTTAAGTGGAAGATTCGCTCCCATTAGCACCATGGATTCAAGTCTGAGAAGCATCTCATGCGCAGAGTTAGCATGACCAGTAGAAAGACTGCCATCATGGCCGGTATTCATAGCCTGTAACATGTCTATCGCAGCTTCATCTCTGACTTCTCCTACAATTATCCGATCTGGTCGCATCCTCAGACTACATCTGATAAGATCTCTTATCGTAATCATGTTCTTTCCTTCCACATTTGCATTGCGGGCTTCTAATCGAACCAGGTTATCAATCCCTACTACTTGAAGCTCTGCAGAGTCTTCTATTGTCACCACTCTTTCACCCTGTGGAACATATTCTGTAAGTGCGTTGAGAAATGTAGTTTTGCCTGCCCCCGTTCCACCGCTGATAAATATGTTGTAGCCACTGGCGACCAGCAGTCCTAAGAATCCAGCCACTTTTTCATCTAAAGAGCCAAGTTCGATCAGACGCTTCATATCCATTATTTCCTTGGGAAACTTTCTGATTGTTACGGCCGAGCCATCAACAGATATTCCCTTAAGAACTACATTCACTCTGGAGCCGTCCTTTAGGATAAAATCGACAATCGGACTGGATTCATTTACCATCCTGTTGGCCTCGCCAACTATCTGTTGAATCACCGTCATCAGACGGTCAGAGTTCTCAAACTTTTTTTCAGAAAGATATATCCGGCCCTTTTTCTCATAGAATATTTTTTCAGGCCCATTTATCATTATTTCCGTAATGTCATCATCCTCGAGGAGTTCCGATAAAACATCCAGTCTTCTAATGGAATTAAAAAGCTCGTTTCTAAGCTGAAGCCTGTCTCTAAGAGACATATATTTATTTCCACATTCCCTCAAAATGCAGCTGTCAATTATTGCATTTACATCCTCGTCACGGATTTCAGATGACATATCTATTCTGGAAAGAATCTCCCCTTTCAAGGATTCCTTATTCTTCAAATCCATTTCTTTCCTCTTTATTTAAATTCCATATAGTTTTTACAATCTCATTACTTCCTCCAGCTGGTACATCCACACGTGTTATTTTTCTGATAACATCCCTGTAACCCTGTTCCTTTAGAATTTTAAGAAATATTTCTATTTTTCTGATTGATGTACCATCTGTAAGTACTGGCATGTATATTTTGTCAAAGCATCTAAGTATCGAAATATCACTGATTGCTGCCGAACCCATATCGAAAACAAGACTTGTAAATCTGCCGGACTTCAGAAGCTCCTCTTTTAGTAATACAAAATCATTTTGAGTAATATCTTTCGTATCAAGAAAAGAGCCTGCCGTGTAAAGACAATTTACACCGGCCTCGTTTATTATGTTCTTCATCAGAGCTTCTGTTAGCTCCGGCGATTTGATTTTGAGCAAATATAATACGCTGCTTTCAAGCGATCTGATATTATCAGAATAATTTTCCATGCCAATATATAACCCGCCTCTCACCTCGTCGTATCCTGCGAGTCCCTTTGCCAGCCGGGTTGCGCCACACCTTCCTACAGGAGAATAAACACCGATGCATTCAGAAATCTTACGGACATTCCTTTCCTCATCTATTAACTGCCGCTGAATAAGCTTACATATGGCACTCACCGGTTGATATTTATAAATGTAAGCATTTCCCGGAAGAGTCCCCTGAAATTTCTCAAGATATTCTGTAAATTCAGTTACTTTTATATCGCAGAATATCCTTCCCTTTTCAGTTTCCTCACATTCCTGAATACTATCTGTAATCAGAAGATCCATATCATTTGCCACAATATAATCACGTACTGCCTGCATGCCCGAAAATGCTATTACACTAATTCCAAGAGCTGCATTTGCATTTATGTAGTCCATTAGAGCTGTAGCAAAATCCATATCCCTGTCACATATTCCTACCTTGTAGGATTTCATATTCCTGCCTCCTTTCTGTGAGTGTAGCCTTAGCTTATCATCGATAAATTGTGAATAATATAGGCCAGATGCAACGTTATGTTTCGAAACAATTAATTGCATTTTACAGCAGATTTAGGTACATAAAAAAATAGCAGCACAATATTTTGATAAATACTGTACTGCCAACCGCAATATCCGATAAATAATCGTATGTTTATAATATTTTTACATAATTTATTTAGCCTGAACTCGTGCAAATTCAGTCATTTTCATGCTCAAATTTGCACAAGTTTAAGCATTTGGGAATGAGTCTTTGGGCATATTGCCATATCATTTTGTGCAATATAACGAACCGAATTGATGCATGACAAAAAAACGTAAACGACCTTACGTCAACTAGAGTTGAGCGTCCTCACATTAATTCTCTTTTTATAGAAAGTACTATTTCTTATGAGTAGGTCTATTACTAACCAAGAAAAAAAACAGCTGATGACTGGCATCAGCTGTTCTCTCTAATTTATTTCTTTTCATTAATATATTTGTTAAGAGTATCAACCACTGTATTCAGATTATATGGCTTTGCAATATAATCATCCAGCTGGTTCTTCATGATACGTTCTTTATCTCCGAACATTGCTCTTGCAGTTACCGCAATAATAGGAAGATGTGGCTTATGATCTTCTACTTCAATCTTTCTGATTTCCTGTGTAGCTGCTATACCATCCATAACAGGCATCTGAACATCGAAGAGTGCTGCATCATATTCCTTTTCTTTGTAAAGCTGAACGGCTTTTTCACCATTTTCAGCAATATCGTAGGAGTAGCCTGCCATTCCGAGAAGCTTACCGATAACCTGCTGGTTAACCGGCTCATCCTCTGCAACAAGGATGCGGGCATTCTTTCCATTTGCATTATTGATTGAATATACTGCTGCTTCTTTTTCTTTTTCGTCTTCAGGTATTATTTCAATATCTGCAGCCTTTACTACTTTAACAGGAATCTCTGCAATAAATGTAGAACCGATTCCTTCCTTACTCTGAACGGAAATAGTACCATTCATAAGCTCTGTAATCTGTTTTGAAATAACGAGTCCAAGTCCTGAACCACCATATTTTCTTGTATCTGAAGCGTCTACCTGTGAGAATCTGATAAAGAGCTTGCTCATGTTAGCATCTGAAATACCAATACCTGTATCAGCAACAGCTATACGAAGCTTAATATTTTCATCTTTATCATCTATTGAAGCGATTTTAACTCTTACACCACCATCTGAAGTGAACTTGATTGCATTTGACAGAAGGCAGTTAAGTACCTGCTGAATTCTTTGTCCGTCTGCACGAACAAGCTTAGGCATATTATTTGAAAATGAAAGATCAAGAGCAATATTCTTGCCATCTGCTGCAGGAACATGTGATGCAACAGTTTCCTCAATGTAAGCCTTAATATCACAGATTTCTTCCTTAATCTTATACTTACCAGCTTCAAGCTTACTGATATCAAGAATATCATTAATAAGTCTGAGAAGATTATCAGCACAGTTCTTTGCTGTGATCAGGTTATCTCTATAATCAGCCTGAAGATCATCAGCCATAAGTGTAAGCTGGATCATTCCAAGAATACCATTAATAGGTGTACGAATCTCATGACTCATATTTGCAAGGAATTCTGCCTGAGTCTTATAAGCAGCATTTGCATCTTCGATAGCAGCTGAAAGTTTAGATTCTGTTTCTTTCTGCTCTGTGACATCAATAACTACCATATTGATATAGTCTGATTCAGACTTATACATAACAGTATTGAAAACCTTATTAAGCTTCTCCATGGTTATCTCAACATCCATCAGATCTCCCTCTTTGGTACCTGATGTGTTGTAAGCCTTAAACCATGCATTGATATCCTGAAGTGTCTCTATGTGACTGTCTCCAAGAACTTTTCCAATGAATTCTTCCTTATCAAGATTGAAATAATCTCCAAATGTATTATTTGCATCTTCAACCTGATATCCCAGAACCTCGCCTGTTGAATCAGTTATGATCTTAGCCTGCGCAAATCCTATAGGAAGGTTTTTGAAAAGCTTTCTATACTTATCAGAAGACTTTTTCTCCTTAGCTGAACTGTTTCCCATTCCAAGTACAAAATAAGCAGCTCCAGCTGCAGCAAGTACTAAAATAATCTTGAGTACAATCATTTCACTCGGAACAACAACCGCTATTATTCCTAAAGCCGCAACTACGACCGCCGTGCAGATTGCCAGCTTCCGTGGTTCCATATTACGTAACTTATCCATATGGTGGTCTCCCCTCATCTTGTGTATAAAAATATATTATGCAACAACATAAAGTGTTTTACAGTCAATTTTCATTATATCTCTTTTCAAATATAAGGTCAATCAATTAGTTTAGATATTAACAGTTTTTTTCTGTCTTTGTTACTATTCACGGTTAACTCAAAAAACACTCTTAAGTCCACATCGCATAAAGCTTATTCTTATGCAAGCATAAATAAGCTTATATGCGATGTTCTATCGCTGCTTACGCAGCACTGAATCGTGTTTTTTGAGTTCCTGCTTCGCAGGTATTATGAGATATAATATGAAAAACAAACTGCAAGCAGTTGTTTTTCAATTATATCTCATAAACCGTGAATAGTAACCTGTCTTTTTTATATTTTTTTAGACGTTCTGAGTTCTTCATGAAACCCATTTTTCTTCTTTTTCAAAATAATTATAAAAATATAAATTATCCAACTGAAAATTGTGATGAACAGTCCTTTTATCATGCCATCAGGAGTGAATTTGAAATATATTTCATGCTCTCCTTCGTCAAGCTGAAGTCCTATAAATCCATCGCCCACATAATCAATGCAATCTTCTTTGCCATCAACATATACCTTCCAACCCTCATCATAAGGAATTGTTGTAAAGACAACCTGATCCTGTTCAATGTATATCTTTCCTTTAACGCTGTCATCTGTAATCTGAACAACATTCATCGCATTTTTCATAAGAGATGCTCTCAGCTTCGTAAGATTGTCCCTGTTCAATCTGGAAAGGTACATTGATATAGTACCATCTGGCGAATAATTGCTGTTGAAATGAATCTTTATAGTGACTTTATCGCCTTCCTCTACCTCTCCCAGGTCAAACATCTGCGTCTGATATCTTCCAGATGTCCTGTATTCGTCATTTATCTCAAGCTCAAGCTTATCCTGATAATTTGCCCTGCAGTTGAGGTAATATCTGCCTGGATTTTCAACAATGAATGAAGCTACTACCGTAATTGAATCTCCACTTCCTCCAGCATAGCTGATAGTTTCAGGTGAATTGCTGTGATATTCAGCCATACAGTTGGTTCCAGAAACATTGTAGTGTGGATGCTCTCTCACAAATATCTCGTCAACACCAGCACTACACTTTGCGAACTTATTAAGTACTTCTGCACTGTCATAAGAATCGCTATTCCAGTCGTAAATCTTTGAATCTACAGCGTAAGCAATCGGAAGTGCATTTACATTTTCATAAACCGAAGTATTCTCGGCTTCCTTGATCAGTTTATAATCTTCTCTTCCAGGGAAATAATCTCCCATTCTTGCATATATATACCTGACTCCGAAAATATCATTGGTCATCAGAGTCGCACCATCATAGAGATACTCATTTGCACCTGTATAGAAACCAAGATGTGCCATGGCATCTACCATATCACCTCTCACAGTAGAACAGAATGTTCCAACGCTCTTCATATTATCATAAGTATTTTCGTCCAGCATTCTTGGTTTTATCAAATCCTGCCTGTAAAATGAATGACTGTCTTCAGCAGCCTGCTGTTCCACCTCTGCTACCAGCTCTTCCATTTCCTCTGAATACTCCATATAGTATTCTGCATCTGCAATTCCGTTTTTAGCCATTCCAACCCATGCTCCAGTAAGCATTTCTGCAGTAAAGCAGACTCCGATCAGAGTTGCAAAAAGTTTGGGACCAAGCAGTTCTCCGCTTCTCAGCATCAGGAAAGCAGCATAAACAACTATTATTCCGTAGGAGATCATCATCATCTTCGTATCTGACAGATTTCCATCAAATTGAACATTATGATAAGTAAGCGCAAGCAGACTGCTGGTCAAAATGATTCCAACAGCTACAGAGATCACATTTGTCTTATCCATATCTGAAACCACATCAAATGCTATCACTAACAGAACAAAGATATAGAGAAATGCAAATCTATTTGGAATTCCATACTGATCATGGAAGCCATGCCAGATATAGTTAAGAAGCTTATTGTTCATGCTGATAAAAAGAAATGCAAGCAAAAGGAGCTTCCTGATTTTTTCAATAATTTTCACCTTGTCAGAACATATATAGATGAAGAGAGACATAACCGTAAGAGTTCCGCAGAAAAGATTTGCTTTACCGTCGAAAACATCCATTGTAATAGGTTTTGTAAGGAAAATATGACTCTTGATCAGTTCAAAGAAATTCTGATACCACTCCCATTTAGGTATATCAATTGACTTGGCAGAGGCTGTCTTGGATATAGCCAGGTAAGCCGTAAGCAGCGATACCGAAGCCATGCCAGCTGCCAGAATAGAGCTTCCTGCAAAAATAAGGCCATCAACTATGAATTTTTTAAAGTTTTTATGCCCTTCAGCAAGAAACCAGAATACAAGAAAGATACATATTATAAATGAAATGTAGTAATTACAGTACATGCTGTAAAAAAGCGCGAGGATATAGAGTCTAGAATCCTTTTTTTCTACAATTCGCTCAAATCCAAGGATTATCAGTGGAAATACCATTATGCAGTCAAGCCACATCAGATTCCAGAAATATCCACACATATAGGTGCTGAAGGCGTAACCAAAAGAAAGTGCTGTAATTATAAGGTTATTTCTGATCTTACCATGTCTTCTGGAAAGCATGTAGCCAAATGACGCAGCAGAAAGCACCATTTTAAGCGCAATAAGAAGGGTCATCATTTTCACGATGCCCTCTCTTTTGAAAAATATTATTATAAGGTTAAGCGGTGATGCCATATAATAAAGCATCAGAGACTGAAAATTCTGTCCCAGGCCTACATCCCAGGTATAGGCGAGACTCTCACCACTGAGAAGCTTATCTCTATAATCACTGAAAAATGGAACATACTGATGTATGCTGTCAACAAGAGTAAAAGAATTCCATCCAAATGGAGTTGCATCCATATAAATCATTAAACAGATCATAAAAATGCATGAAATAATAAAAGCAAGTATCCATGACCAGTTTCTGTCGAAGAAATCCATTTTTACGGTATTATTCTCATTATCTATATTTTCGTTTATTTCCGTTATTTTCTCTTCTGATATTTTACTATCAGAATTATTTTTTTCTGAAATCATCTTATTGATATTTATAATTCCTTGTAATTGATTATTTTTTGTTGATATAATCCAATACTTCGCTTAGCTCCATATTGCCGCCAAATATTGTAAGCGCGCTTCCGATTGAAACATCAATCTTTCCTTTTCCTATATCACGAATGACTTGAAGGTCATCAAAGCTGGCCACACCACCTGCATAAGTTACAGGAATACTCATTTCCCAAGAACCAAGAATTTCAATCAGTTCTCTATCCATGCCCTGCTGTTTTCCCTCAACATCAACTGCATGAATAAGGTACTCATCAGCATAATCCTTCAGCATATCCAGAGTTTCATGATTAAGCTGGGTTTCAGTGTATTTCTGCCAGCGATCTGTTACAATGTAATACTCATTTGTTCCCGGCTTTTTTCTGCAGGACAGGTCAAGTACGAGATGATTCTTTCCAACAAGACCTACCAGTTCATTTAGTCTGTCAAAATCTATAAGTCCATCTCTGAAAACATAAGAAGTAACAATAACATGAGAAGCCCCTAAAGCTATATAGCTTTCTGCGTTTTCTGCTGTTACGCCACCACCGATCATGAATCCACCAGGATATTCATTCATAGCAAGAGAAGCCGCCCGAATATCTTCCGTATATTCTGGCGTGCCGCCCTTATTTAGCAAAATGATATGTCCCCCTGGAAGTTTACAATTCCTATAGAGTCGTCCAAAAAAGGTAGCTTCCTGCTCTGACACAAAATTAGTCTCTGCGCCAGTCTTATCATCAAGAGTGCCACCAATTAACTGCTTTACCTTCCCATCATGAATATCAATACAAGGTCTGAACTTCATAATAAAATATCCCCCTTTTTGTAACCACTAACAAATATTGTATGTAATGACACTTATGTCATTATATACAATTCATAGTTAATTCTCAAGCTTCTGTGACTCCGTATCTTCCTGTTTTTCAGATGTTTCTACATCATCCTGCTTTCCAAGAAGCTTAAGCTCGGATGAAACCAGTGGTATAGTAATCAAAACTGATAATATATCAGCGCAGGTCTGGGTTATCTCCACTCCCAGAATTCCAAGGAACTGAGGAAGTATCAGAATAAGAGGAATAAAGCAGATTCCATTTCTTGCGGAGGCTGTAACGCTTGCTTTTTTACCCTTACCCATTGACTGAAGCATCATATTTGACATCACAATAAATGCAGAAAGTGGTACAACACAGGACTGACATCTGAGTGCAACCTTTCCCACAGCGATAACATCCGGATCTGGTCTGAACCATCCTATTATATCTGGGGCAAATACAAAGCATACTACTCCGAGAAATGTAAGAAATATAGTTCCCCATTTTACACAGAAAAAATAACCCTCACGGACTCTGCTATATATTCCTGCTCCAAAATTAAAGGAGCAGACAGGCTGGTATCCCTGACCAAAACCAATTAATGCTGCTGACATCATCAGCATAACTCTAGTAACTATGGACATGCCAGCAATCGCAGCATCTCCTCCAAGGTTTCCAGCGAATTTATTAAGCAAAAGTGTTGCAACGGCTGCAAGTCCCTGTCTGCAAAGGGATGGAAACCCTCCATTCAATATTTCCAGCAAATAATGTCCATTTAAATGAACATTTTTAATACTAAGCCTGATGTTTTCTCCTTTTGTGCTTCCTATGAATAAAACCACGAAGCTGGTCATCTGGCCAAAAACAGTTGCTAAGGCCGCTCCTGTAACCCCCAGACCAGCCACTAAAATAAGAAGTGGGTCCAGCATCACATTTATCACTGCTCCGCACATCAGACCAATCATTGCATACATTGCACTTCCCTGAAAACGAAGCTGATTATTTATTACGAACTGACACATCATAAATGGAGCACCAAGTAGAATAATTCTCAGATAGTTTTGCGTATCTGCAAGTGTTGTAGGAGTTGCCCCCAGCCACTCGGCAATTGGTTTTAAGAAAATATTTCCAACTATAGCCACAGTTACACCCATTATAAGAGCAAGCGCAAAACCAGTGGAAGCCATTTCATTTGCTTCCTTCTTTTTATCTGCTCCCAGCATCCTTGAAAGATAATTGCCGGAGCCATGGCCGGCGAAAAAGCCAAGTGCCTGAATAATTGCCATGGCAGAAAAAACAAGACCTACCGCTGCTGTTGCCTCGGTAGATATCCTGCCTACAAAATATGTATCTGCTGAATTGTAAAATGCAGTTACCAGCATACTGATGATAGTAGGTATTGAAAGCTTGATTATCAGCTGTGGAACCGGAGTCTGTGTGAGCATCTCACGACGAGACTGTGTCTTCTCTGCCATAGTTTTTTCCTTCTGCCAGTTTTATTTTTCTTTGACGTCCTCTAATTTGAGGGTTCTCAGATCTTCATCACTTATATTTTCTATATTTACTATACGGGTTGCCTGCTTCTGGATACATCTCTCAAGATAATTTCGCACTTCTCGTGCATTTGCAAAATTCTCCTCATGAGCTTTTGCACGCTTTGTAAGAAATTCTTTAATATAGACCTTTGCTTCCTCATCAGGAATATATTCCTGCTTCTGAGCCATAGAATCAAATATTTGAGTTAGCTCAACGCCTGAATAGTCATTGAAGAAAATATATTTGTTAAATCTTGATTTAAGACCTGGATTAGAATTAACGAATTCCTCCATCTTATCAGTATAACCTGCTACGATTACGATAAGATCATCTCGATTATCTTCCATAATTTTAAGTAGAGTATCAACCGCTTCCTGACCGAAGTCTTTCTCATCACCCTTCTTAATAAGCGTATAGGCTTCATCTATAAAAAGAATTCCGCCAATAGCGCTTTCCACTATTTCTGCTGTCTGAGCAGCAGTCTGCCCAACAAAGCCGGCTACGAGATTAGAGCGGTCAACCTCAATAAGCTGTCCCTGGCTTACAACGCCAAGAACTTTATATATTTTTGCAAGAAGTCTGGCAACTGTAGTCTTTCCTGTTCCAGGATTTCCTGAAAAAACAAGATGAAGAGTAATGTCCGGCTGCTTCATCCCTCTCTCTTCACGAAGTTTACGAATCTTTACCAGATTAATAAGATTGGTAAGATCCTGTTTTACAGACTTAAGGCCAACCAAAGCATTCAGTTCTTCCATAAGCTGTTCAAGAGTTTCCTCTGGCTGAGCAGCTGCTTCCTCTGTCTGTGCAGCATTTGTTTTAGAAGCTCCTGTTTTATTCGAAGTAGAAACAGCTGCACCCGGCCTGTTTCCTGCCTTTGGAGTATTATCATTTCTAAGATTTTTACTCTTTGGATTGTTTTTACTTACATATCCATCAGTAAAATAAAGTCCATACTGTTTAAGAAAATCGTCCAGCATGATAGTGTAATTTGAAAGATTTGCAAGTTCAGTAACCGTCTCACCATTTATCGCAACATATGATGCTCCAATTTCCTTAAAAAGCTCTACAACCTCTTTTGATACAGGACGTCCGCTCGGTGCTTTTATCCCGCCAGACATATCGTGCTTTGCGAGATAAAGCATTACTCTTGGAGGCGTATTAATAAACTCTTTGTCCATACATTTCCCATATTTAAAGTTCAAAAACTGGGAAATATTCATTATGGTTCCAAGATAATCACTTATAAATGTAATCTCCTGTCTTCCATCAGTTCCATCCGACTCAAAAAGAAAGCCTATAAACTGTAACAAATTATATTTTAGCATTTCCCTGCAAGTCATCCCAGTAGTCTCAGTAAGCTGAGGATTTGAGTTTTGAACCTCATCCATCAGGCGGAATGTAGCATCAACTTTATTTTTCAAATTATAATCAATCATGTTTGTCCCTTCACTTAATTCATTTAAGATAACAGCCAAAAATCTATTATTAAATCAAGTTCTCTTAATAAGAAAAACAGAACTTGTGACTGTTCAGTACTCTATAATTATAATCAATAGGGAGTTTTTTTCAAGCTCATAAGCACTGGTGATTTATTTAATCTTTAACCTGAATTATTCATTGAATAATTCAGGTTAATACTTGTTTCCCCAAAATATTTTTTTGCTCAATTTCAAATTCTTTTTTCTGATTTACTATTTTCATTCTCGATTCCTCCAACCCCTTATACATTTTCCGTATATAGCCATAGGACAAAAAAACACTACCCATATTTTATCATTAAAACATGGATAGTGCCATTTTTTATTATCCTTATTATCCTTCAGATTTTTGAATAAACTAAAAATTTACTCATTTACGTAAGGGATAAGAGCAACCTGTCTTGCTCTCTTAATAGCAACTGTAAGCTCTCTCTGGTGCTTTGCACAGTTACCTGTGATACGACGAGGAAGAATCTTTCCTCTTTCAGAAACGTACTTCTTAAGAAGATTTACGTCTTTATAATCAATTACCTGATTAGTATCGGAGCAGAATACACAAACCTTTTTTCTTCTATGAATAGGTCTTCTTCTCATAGGTGCTGCTCCAGCTTCTTTATTGTATGGCATTTTATTATCCTCCAATTATCAAAACCGCTTGAACTACACTTTTCACTTTACTTGAATGGTAAATCGTTCTCGATTCCTTCAGGAATATTCATAAATCCTTCAGCGCTTGCCATTTCTGGAGCTGGTGCTGCCTGTGGTTCATAGCCGCCCTGTGACTGACTGCCTGCGCCCTTACTTTCAGCAAATTCCTGCTCTTCTACGACTACTTCAGTGGTATATACCTTCTGACCGTCCTTATTAGTATAAGAACCAGTCTGGATACGACCTGTAATAGCAACCTTTGTTCCCTGTCTGAAGTACTTTTCAGCAAACTCACCTGTTCTGCCAAATGCAACACATGGAATAAAATCTGCTGACTGCTGATTGTCACCAGCATTTCTTCTAACATTTCTACGATCAACAGCAAGAGTATATCTTGCAATAGCAAGCTGCTCACCATTCTGTGAATTGGAATATCTAACATCAGGGTCTCTTGTAAGACGACCCATTAAAATTACTTTATTCATTCAGGACTCCTCCTATTATATAAATAATAACTAAGCGTCCTGTCTAACTATAAGATATCTGATAACGTTCTCATAGATACGAACATGGGACTCAATGTACTGAGGAGCTTCATCCGGACCTTCAAAGTGGATGAAGTAGTAATAACCCTCGATCATGTCCTGAATCTCATATGCAAGTCTCTGCTTGCCTCTCTCATCGATGTCAGTGATAGTGCTGCCTGATCTCTCGATACGATGCTTTAATCTTTCAAGAGTAGCAGTTCTTGCATCATCATCAATCTTAGAGCTGACAACTAACGCGATCTCATACTTATTCATTCTTTGCACCTCCTTATGGACTTGTTGGTTTTCATGCCTAAATTGATTCATCAACCCATAGCCGATTCATAAAAATCGCCGGGATTTCCGAAATCGGTGCGCACGAAAACAAGGATATTTATAACATCACAGACCATTAATCTAACATATAACAAAATAAAAAGCAAGGAGTTTTTTTATAAATGCCTAATTCCCGTTAAATAAAAAAGTAAATTCCACTTTTGCCGGAATTTAGTCTTACAAGCCGCCTCGCATCTGCCACAATGCTTTTCTCGACTCAGCTCTCGCACAGGCGCGGTGCCCTAACGGACGCTTCGCTTGCTAAGCTCTCACTT
>JAILEL010000094.1 GCA_024687845.1 Eubacterium sp. | reverse complement strand
TTATCCCAGGAAGCAGCGGATATAATAAATGAAACCCGCAAAAATGGTGGCAGGGTAATCTCCGTAGGAACAACAAGCACTAGAACTCTTGAAACTGTTGGTACTGCGCAAGGTTTACATAAGACCGGAGATTTTAAATTGCTTGAACCCGCCTCTGGCTGGACAAACATATTTATCTATCCCGGTTATGAATTTAAGATTGTTGACAGCCTTATTACCAATTTTCATTTGCCTGAATCAACTCTAATAATGCTCGTTAGTGCATTTTATAATAGAGATGATGTAATAAGGGCTTATGAGGAGGCTGTTAAAGAAAGATACAGATTCTTCTCCTTTGGGGATTCAATGATTTTAATATAGCAGGTAACTGCCTGATGGTTACTCTAAGTTATGCTACTGAACAGTTACTAAGTTATAATATATTTAGTTGGTAAGTATTATGAAAAATATTAAAGACAGCATAAAGCTATTTAGATTTAATATGTTTTATTCGCTATTGTATGAGCTTATTCTCATGACAATATCTTTTGTCATACTTATTCCTGTATATTATTCATTTATCAGCCTGACGGTCAAACTGTCAGGCGTTTCATATCTTACTAAAGAAACTGTAAAAAAATTCTTCAGAGCTCCCAGTACATATGCATTTATTTTGATACTTTTCTTTCTGGCTGCAATGTTCATTATGATAAATGTAGCCGGAATTAATTATGCTTATAACAGAGCTAATTATATGATGAAAACGGATCCTTTCAGAATGCTGATAGCTGGAATAACTTCATCCATAAGACTACTCAGACCAAGAAATATGCCAATGGCATTTATTCTTCTTTTTTATCTGCCTGTTATGGGCAATATATTTGCTGACCTCAGGTTCATGAATATTCATGCACCGTTTATCGAAGACATTTTCACATTAAATATATATGTCACGATTTCTATTTTGGCAATCTATTCTTTGCTGATGCTGTTTTTTATGAAATACGCATTTATCATTCATATATATATAGTAGAAAAGGTAAGCTTCAGAAGAGCAATTGACAGAACTGGAGAGATAATGGATAAAGACAGAAGCAAAACGGTTCTGCCTATATTCCTGTGGACCTTGATTTTCACAGTGATTCCATTACTGATAAATTATTATTATACTGGTCCGGTTCTGAGATACGTTCTGAGTCTGAAAAAGGGATTCAGCATTGCAATGCTTATTTATGAGGCAATAAAGGCTTCATTTTCCTTAGTATATCTACTTTCTGGACTACCACTTATATATTCCTTTATCTGTAATTCCTACTACAATCTTGTTCCAAATGATGAAGATAAATGCAATATTGATGACTTTGAAGAATATAATGCAAAAAGAAGCCGTAAAAAAGAATTAAGAAGCGTTATAGTTTTAGTATGTGCAACCCTTGTTATGAATATTGGATTCTACGCTCTTAGAAGGTTTAATATTATAAAGCTGAATTCGACAGTTATTGAAAAGGTTACGATTACAGCTCATAGAGGCGATAGTGCATGTGCTCCGGAAAATACATTGGAAGCCTTTGAGATGGCTATAGAAAATGGAGCTGATGTTATTGAACTTGATGTACGAGAGACAAAGGATGGAGAAATTGTTGTATGTCATGACGAAAGTCTGAAACGTATCTGTGGAGTAAATAAAAAAATAGGTAAAACAAAATATAAAGACCTGTTAAAATATGATGTTAGTGCAAAATACAAAGGCAAAAACAAGGAACTCTATAAGAATATCAAGGTCAGGATACCTACTCTCAGGGAAGCTATAGAAACTGTAGGCGACAGGGCAAAGCTTAATATCGAGATTAAAACTGCCAATACAGATAAGGATCTTGAGAAAAAGGTTGCTGAAATCGTAAATGAATATGACTGCCGCGACAAATGTGTAGTTACTTCTCAGACTTATGGTGCTATAAAAAGGATTAAAAAGTATGATCCACAAATAAAGACGATTTATGTAATGTCTATTGCTATGGGGGATTTTTATGATCTGGAATATGCAGATGGCTTCAGTATAAAATATAGATTTATAAATAAGGAAGTTATCAGACAGTCTCATAAACGTGGTAAAGAAGTATATGCATGGGTGGTTGATGATGAAAAAACCCTGGAAAAGATGATGCTGCTTAATGTGGATTCCGTTATAACAAATGATTCAGAGGCTACCAGAAAGAACATGTATGAGAATTATTACGGTGATTCACTTCTGGAAAGAATTGAAAACTATCTGGATAATCAGCTGTAAAGAGTCATATGCCTTTGACCAGGATATGAAACTATGATATAGTGGGAGAGTTGGGTAATTGTTCATTATTATGGGTTAAACGTGAATCATAACACAACAGAGTAAATATCAAAAATGGTTATTATTTTGAAAAAGTGAGGTAAATAGAGATTGTTACATTATTTAATAGTATTTGTGATATCAATGGTTCCGCTGATTGAACTTAGAGGAGCGGTTCCCTATGCAATGGCACAGGGGCTGAATATCCCACTTTCTTATATTATTGCAGTTGTTGGAAACATGCTTCCAGTTCCGATTATATTTTTCTTTGCTAGAAGAGTATTGGAATGGGGCGATGCCTTTGAATGGCCTAAGGGTCTTAAATGGGTTGGCAGATTCTTCCATTTCTGTCTTGAAAAGGGTGAAAAAGGTGGACGAAAGCTCACAGAAAAAGTTGGAAGAAGCACATATGTAGCACTCTTTCTTTTTGTGGGAATCCCACTTCCGGGAACAGGTGCCTGGACAGGAACGCTAGCTGCAAGTCTACTGGATCTTGATTTTAAGAAAAGCAGTATAGCAGTTATGGCTGGTGTAATTCTTGCCGGAGTAATTATGGGGGCTGCTGCTGCGCTTGGACTTACAGCGATTACAGCACTTTTTAGTTAAGGTATAGATTAAGGACAGATAACATGATATCTATAAATGAAAGAAAAAAAATCTTTTATATAGCGGTAAGAATACTATTTGTGGTTGGAATGCTGCTTTCTTTTGGGCTGTTGCTTAATGGATGCGGAGAGAAGAAGCAGGAAGCTACAACTGAAAAGCCTGAGATAGATGAAGATACCCTTACAGATTCGGATGGATTCAGAATAGTTAAGGACTATGTGGAAACTACCCAGGATGGCGTTAAGATTCGTAGAGAACCAAAGGAAGATGCTGATGTCTATATAACACTCGATAAAGGTGTTAATCTCAGCCGAACCGGAGTTAAGGATGAATGGACCAGACTTCTTATCAATGGTTCAAGCTTCTATGTTCAATCAAAATATCTGGAAGAAACCATCATCAAATGGGCTTCGGAAAATGACTCTGACAAGGTATCACATGTAGTATTTATAGATCCAGCCAAGCAGATTACTGAAGATACAACTATGGAGCCGGTAAGTCCTGACATTGAAAATGATTCTGCTGGACTGGAATATGCGTCTCTTACTTCAGCACAGCAGGTCGGAATGAAGAAGAAGATGACTGCTGCGGGAGTTGGAGTAAATACCGGAGTATTTGAATATGATATTACTATGACAGTTGCTAAATATCTAAATTCTGAGCTTGTTAAAAGGGGTTATACAGTTTACATTTCCAGGTCAACTAATAATGTAAATATCAGTAATGCCAAAAGAGCTCAGATGGCAAATGCAGTAAATGCAGAGGTTTATATCAAACTTGAGGCTGCTACATCAAGAGATGAAGCTGCATCAGGAGAACTGGGATTCATAACTACATCGCTGAATTCCCATAATGGCTCCTTGTATCAGAACAATTATGAGCTTTGCTATGATCTTTTGAAAACTACCTGTGAGAGAACAGAAGCAAAAAGAATGGGAATATATGAAACAGATGATCTTACATCACTTAATTACTGCAATATGCCGGCTACAGTGCTTAATATAGGATTTCTTTCAAACGAACTCGATGAAATCTCACTTACCTCAGAGGATTATCAGAAACAGCTTGCAGTTGGAATTGCAGAGGGAATCGATTTATACTTTGAAGAAATAGATAAAAACAAGTAATAATCAGTGTAACAGTATGTAACACTTCTGTAAAAATCTCTTGACTTTTTTGTTACAAAGTGGTACTATTCATTTGTAACAGAAATGTAACAAATAAAGGACATTTGTAACATTTGTTTACATAATATAAAAAAATTGTAATAAATTAACAAAAATGCACTATATATTGGTGCAAAATGAGGTTTTTACATGAATCAGAAATTTAAGTACAAGTATGAAAATGCTAAACTATATGCAAGAAAATATGTATTCTCAAGCAGATTTATCGTAAGAAATACACTTGCTGTTCTGGCAGTTGGTTGTGTTTCATGCAGTACGATTCTTGCAGCTAAGATAGTAGGTGGTGAAGCTACAGTTGAGACAGGAGCAATCAAGACAGCTGCTTTCGCTGAACTCGCAAAGGCTGATAAGAAAGAAAAGACAACTGAAATTGAGAAAGCTATTGAAGATGTAGCTGATTCAGAGGCTCAGGAAGTTGAAGAGACATATGTTATCAATCTTACAAATGATGCTCTGATTGATGATTCTTCAGTAAAGACTCTTTACTCAAGAATAGCTGCTGATGGAAATGTTCTTACAGCTGCTAATGATACAAATAATCTTGCAAATTCTGAATATGATATGACAGGCAAATATATAGTTGCTACTGATGGTCTTAATGTTAGAAAAGAAGCTTCTGAGAAATCAGATGTACTCGATGTTCTGAATACTGGTGATTATGGTCAGGTTGTTGGAACAGATGGTGAGTGGACAATCGTTATGTCAGATGATGCAACTAAGGGATACGTAAAAACTCAGTTTATCCTGACAGATGATGAGGCCACAGCAGTTGCAAAGGCTGCCGCATCAGATGGTATTACATATAGAGCATACCTTGGCGGCGAAGATGATGTTATCGTAGCGAGTGCTAAGAAGCCTTCAGAAGAAGATGATGACGATATAGAAGCAACTGAGTTTAAAGAAACAACAGAGGAGCCAACAACAGAATTACCTGCTGAAGATCAGGATGACAAGAAGGATGATTCAGATAAGGAGCCTGCAACAGAAGCTCCAACTACTGAAGAACCTACAACAGAAGCTCCAACAACAGAAGAGCCTACAACTGAGGCTCCAACTACTGAAGAACCTACTACAGAGGAACCTACAACAGAAGAACCTACAACAGAAGAACCAACTACTGAGGCTCCTGAAGATGAAGATGCAGATGATTCAGATTCATCTATAGATGCAACTGATGATTTATATCTACTTGCTGCTATAGTTTATGCAGAAGCAGGTGGAGAATCATATGAAGGACAGCTTGCCGTTGCAAGTGTTATCATGAACAGACTTGCAAATGGTTCTTGGGGAAGTTCTTTATCAAGTGTAATATATGCACCTGGACAGTTCACAGGAACATATACTTCAAACTTTAAGAATGCACTTTCAACAGGAGGTTCATCATCTTGCTTACAAGCAGCCGAAGCTGCAATGGGTGGTGAAAATAATGTTCCTGGATGTATGTATTTCCTTCCTACATGGAATGTTGATACATCATCACTTGGAAGCTATACACAGATAGGTAATCATATCTTCTGGTAGGATAAACGAATGACTCTCTATAGATAGTCAATTTGCGTTATTTGTGGCATATGCCTATAATATAATAACTTTTCACAAAAAAACTTAGGGGTGACAGTTGAGATTTCTCAACTGTCACTTTTTTGGATTTTTTTACGTTTGATTGGGGAGGAATAGTAACAATGAAAAAGTAACAAATATTCATATAATATACATAAATATGTATATAAAATGCTAAAAACATGAATAATATGCACATAATATTCATAATATACAATAAATATGCATAAAAAATGAAAAAAGGGGGTTGTATTATTCTTTTGGGAGGAGTATTCTATGGGAGTATCACTATTGTAATAAAGTAAAATAATGAGTGATATATAAATTGTTTTGAGGAGGAGCTTTATTATGAAGAAAGTATTTATTGATGGCAGTGAAGGAACAACGGGACTGCGTATCTTTGAACGCTTTCAGCTAAGAGATGATATAGAGCTTTTGAAGATAGATAGTGACAAACGTAAGGATCCGAATGAGATTAGAAAGTTTATTAATACGTCAGATATTACATTCCTATGCCTGCCAGATGCAGCAGCTAAAGAAGCAGTAACATTATGTGATAATCCTGATACTGTAATTATTGATGCATCAACAGCGCATCGAACAGAAGCGGGCTGGGCATATGGTTTTCCAGAACTTTCTGAGGAACATCGACAGGCCATTGCTAATGGAAAGCGTATAGCTGTTCCGGGCTGTTATGCAAGTGGATTTATAGGACTTGCATATCCACTTGTGAAGGGTGGAATTATGAAGGAGGATTATCCAGTATCGATTTTTGCAGTATCTGGTTATAGTGGAGGCGGAAAAAAACTTATCGCCAGCTATGAAGAAGATGGACGTGATAAAAAGTTTGATTCTGCAAGAATGTATGCCTGGGGACAGTCTCATAAGCATTTAAAGGAAATGAAGATTATAACTGGACTGAAGCGTGAGCCACTTTTCTGCCCGATGACAACAAACTATCACAGTGGTATGGTAGTTCAGCTTCCACTTTATACTGATATGCTTGCAAAGATTAAGACACCTGAGGAAGTAAGAGATTATTTGGCAGACTATTATAAGAACGAAAGATTTATCAAGGTAATGCCATTTGGTGCAGATGTTGAAGCTGGTGGAGCACTATTCTCAGATGCCTGCGCTGGCTGGGATGGAATGGAAATCTTCGTGACTGGTAATGAAGAACGTATTGTGGTAAGCAGCCGCTTCGATAATCTTGGTAAGGGCGCTTCCGGTGCCGCAATCCAGTGCATGAACATTGTGATGGGTTGTGATGAGTCAAAAGGATTGAATATATAAGGGGGATATGGAATAGGATATGATTAATTTAGTTGAAGGTGGAATACTTGCTGCTAAGGGCTACAGTGTAGCCAGTAAAAATATTGGAATAAAAAAGGGAAATGGAAAAAGGGACCTTACACTTATAAAAAGTGATGTACCTGCGACTGTTGTTGGTACATTTACCAGGAATACTGTAAAGGCAGCTCCTGTAAAATGGGATATGCAGGTTGTTAAGGCTGGCCTTGCAAGTGCTATAGTAATTAATACAGGTATAGCAAATGCCGCAACTGGTGAAGAAGGTTATTCCAACTGTATGAGAGAAGCTGCAAAGGCATCAGAATGTCTGGGCGTTCCTGAGACACAGGTGCTGACGATGTCAACTGGTGTTATCGGACCGCAGTTACCAATTAAGCTTATTGAAGAGGGAATCAGAGATCTTTCGAGAGCTCTTGTGAAGGTTCCTGATACAGATACAGCAGTTCTGAGATCGTATTTTGACGGCAATAAAGCAAATGCTTACATGGAGGCTAATGAAGCTGCAAAAGCTATTATGACAACGGATACTCATCCGAAAGAAGTAGCAGTTGAATTCGAGATTGGCGGAAAGAAATGCCACATTGGTGCAATGTGTAAGGGCTCGGGTATGATACATCCAAATATGGGAACAATGCTTGGATTTATCTTGTCAGATATCAGCATTGAGAAGGAACTGGCTCAGAAGCTTCTTCGAGCAGTTGTTGAGAGAACCTTCAATATGGTCTCGGTTGATGGAGATACTTCAACAAATGATACAGTAGTATGGCTTTCCAATGGCAAGGCTGGAAATGAGACGATTACAGCAGATTATCTTGGTATTAATTTAGATGATATAGATGAAACCGGTGATACAGATATCAGCAAAAAGGCATATCTTGGAGGAAGCAATTCAGAAAATGCTTCAGATACAGAAAAGTGTGAGTATGATAAGCTGTATGAGGCTCTTTATACGGTTTGTGAGCATCTGGCAAAAAGCATAGCTGAGGATGGCGAAGGTGCTACAAGACTGTTTGTAGCTAAGGTTGTTGGTGCCCCTGACTATCAGACAGCAAAAACACTTGCTAAGTCTATAATTACATCCAACCTTTCCAAGGCTGCGATATATGGAAGAGATGCAAACTGTGGAAGAATATTCTGTGCAATGGGATATTCTGGTGCAAAGTTTGATCCTGATAAGACGGATATAACAATGTCCAGTAAAGAAGGCTCCATAAAACTGATTGATAAAGGCAGACTACCAGAGTTTTCAGAGGAAGAGGCACTTCGCATTCTTTCGCCTGATGAAATAACAGCTGTCTGTGATATTCATGATGGAGAGTATTCTGCTATAGCCTGGGGCTGTGATCTGACACATGAATATGTAACTATTAATGCTGATTATCGTTCTTAATCGGTCAAATATAATCATATAAATTTATATGGTTAACATAATGTTGATAGAAAAGAGTGAGGAATTATGATGACAAAAAATGATGATATAGAAGAGGTTATGAAGAAAGCTCAGACACTTATTGAGGCTTTACCATATATTCAGAAATTCAACGGTAAGAAGATCGTTGTTAAGTATGGTGGTTCTGCCATGCTGGATGAAAATCTGAAGTTTAATGTAATCAGAGATGTGGCTCTTCTGAAATTAGTTGGTTTCAAACCTATTATTGTTCATGGTGGGGGAAAGGAAATCAGCAAATGGATTGATAGGCTCGGAATGGAGACACATTTTACAAATGGTCTCAGAGTGACTGATGAACCAACTCTTGAGGTTGCAGAGATGGTTCTGAATAATGTTAACAGAAGCCTTGTAGGACTTATGTCAAAGGTTGGTTTAAAGGCTGTAGGAATCAGTGGTAAGGACGCTGGTCTCCTAAAGGTTCAGAAGAAGCTGTCTGATGGTAAGGATATCGGATATGTCGGTGAAGTAGTTGCTACAGACAGTTCAGTTATTGAATCCCTTTTAGATGCTGATTTTATACCTGTTGTAGCACCAATAGGAATGGGACTTGAGGATGATCATGACTATAATATTAATGCAGATGACTGTGCCTGTGCAGTAGCTACAGCTATAAAGGCTGAAAAGCTGGTATTCCTGACAGATATCGAAGGCGTATTTACTGATCCTATGGATAAGAAAACTTTGATTTCAGAAATGACAATCGATGAAGCTCAGGAGCTGATTGATAAAGGTGTAGTAGGTGGAGGAATGCTTCCAAAGCTTCAGAACTGCATCGATGCCATGAATAATGGCGTATCACGTGTTCATATTCTGGATGGACGTCTTGAGCATTGTCTGCTTCTGGAGTTCTACACAGATACCGGAATCGGAACAGCAATTCGTAAATAAATATTTATTTGTCCGTTAATCGCAAATATTTACAAATGCCCGCCGTTTCAGGCGGGCATTTTTCCTCTTGATAAATATTAAAAATTTGTTACAATAATTATATGTGGTCCTGAGGTTATCCTGTAAGGAGGATAAATGCAGGAATTTAAGTTATTTATAATTTTTTTAGTAATAATATTTGTAGTTTTTAGTTTATCCGCTTGTGCACATGAAGATATTAATATAACGACAATGGATGGCTCAGTTGATGAAGATATATCAACTGACACAGCTTCTTTGGGTGATGTTAATACTGAATATATATCAGAGAACGATAAAACAACTGATTCAACTTCAAAAGAGCTGGATGAAGAAGAGTCGGTTGAAATAGACTATGTATATGTTTATGTATGTGGATGCGTTAATAATGAAGGTGTCTACAAGCTAAAGGATGACGAAAGGATAGATGATGCCCTCAGAGCGGCTGGAGGGTATTCAGAAGGAGCAGCCAGGGGCGTGATAAATCTGGCGGCTAAGATAACTGATGGTCAGAAGATATATTTTCCTTCGGAAAGTGAGATTGAGAACGGAACTTATAATCCGGAAGAGGAAAACATATCTGACGATATTAGCTCAGATAATGGCAGTTCTGATGACGGCAGGATAAATATCAATAATGCCAGCAAAGAGGAACTGATGACGCTTTCTGGAATAGGAGAGGGTAAAGCTGAGGACATAATCAGTTATAGAGAAATGTATGGCGACTTCAGTTGTATTGAAGATATCAAAAAAGTAAGTGGAATCGGTGATGCAACCTTTGAAAAGCTGAAATCACAGATTACAGTTGATGATTAAATTTTGTTGATATCGAACCTAATAAATGAAGGAAAAGAATTATATAAGGGAGATCATATGAAAAGAGTACTTGTTGTAGATGATGAGAAGCTTATTGTAAAAGGTCTTAAGTTTTCACTTGAGCAGGATGATATGGAAGTAGATACAGCGTTTGATGGGGAAGAGGCAGTTGAGAAGGTTCGTGCCAACTCCTATGATATAATGCTTCTGGATATAATGCTTCCAAAGCTATCCGGACTTGAGGTTTGTCAGATGGTAAGAGAATTCTCAGATGTTCCGATAATCATGCTTACAGCTAAGGGCGAGGACATGGATAAAATCATGGGACTCGAATATGGCGCAGACGATTACATTACGAAACCATTTAATATACTAGAGGTTAAGGCAAGAATAAAGGCAATTCTCCGCCGTAATAATAAGGGCGATGATATGCGCATGTCAGCTTCAAATGTAATCGAGAAAAAGGGTCTTAAGATTGAGACAGATTCAAGACGAGTATTTATCAAGGGACATGAAGTAAGTCTTACAGCAAAGGAATTTGATCTCGTCATGCTTCTTGTATCTAATCCTAACAGAGTTTATTCAAGAGATGAGCTTCTTAATGAGATATGGGGGGCAACATATCCTGGTGATGCAAGAACAGTTGATGTTCATGTAAGAAGACTAAGAGAAAAGATTGAAACCCATCCGGCAGATCCAGAGTATATTCATACAAAATGGGGTGTTGGATACTATTTTCAGGATTAAACTGAAACATCAAAAATATGACATTTATGTTGACTTTTTTGGCTTTATAGTGTAAAATTTTACATATATGTATCTTTGTAAAATTTTTTTGGCAAAACTGGTGAAAACCAGTGACGCAAAGCTCTAGAGCCTGTTAAATGGTAGTCAGCTGCATCACGATTTGTGATTTTGACAGGCACTTACTTGTAAGTGCCTTTTCTGTTTTATCATTTTTCTACTCAGTGATTAGTTCAAAATGAGTCAGATTTATGTTACAAAAGAACTCCTCGATGAAAAAGGCTAAGATAGCTTTGTGTCAGCAGTAATTAGAAAAGGTTGAGGAGGTAAGCATTATGAAGATTAGAAAGAGATTAATTAGTTTGTTACTCGCGACTGCGATGATTTTCATTGCAATGTTTAGTGGCTTTTTCAGTATTAAATCAGAGGCAGCAAGTACGCTCAGGGTTTCAGCTTCTCAGATCAGAAAACTGCCAGCAGCTAAAAAAGGTAATAATAGAGTTACATTTAAAAAAGGTGCTGGTTATGTAAAATATAAGGCTACTAGAAGTGGATACATACGTTTCAAGTGTACTGATGCAAGAGTTGGAACTAATCCTAACACAGTTGGTTCTGTTGGATTGATTTTCTATCGTTATAAGAATAACCGATTATATCCTATTACATTTACAAATGGAAAAGATCAGTTATGGTTGGTAACGAATGGATATAGGAGAAAATATGGCGGAACTCGTACATGGAATGTAGATATTAAAATGAAGAAGGGCGAGACATTAGTAATCTATGGTACATTTCTTGATAAAAGAATGTGCAACTATAATATTAAAATCAGTTAGATTGAAAAATTTAATTGACATAGGGTGAAATGATACGAGGGGGGAACTCCCTCGTATTATTTATATTCACGGTTGACTTAAGAGTGTGTTTTGAATCACCTGCTTCGCAGGTATCATGAGATAAAGTAACTTTTTTTAGACACAAATTGCCTTTGATAGTATATTTGTGATACAATATACTATCTATGGGAAAAAATTACAGTAAGGAATGAGAAATTATGAATAGAAAAGAAGATAACCTGTCACTTCTTGGTAATCAGGGAGTAAAATATCCTCAGGATTATAATCCTGATATTCTGGAGACTTTTGAGAATAAACATCAGGGAAATGATTATTTTGTTAAGTTCAACTGTCCGGAATTTACAAGTCTTTGTCCTATAACAGGACAGCCGGATTTTGCGACTATTTATATCTCTTATATTCCGGATGTAAAGATGGTTGAAAGTAAATCGCTAAAGCTGTATCTTTTCAGTTTCAGAAATCATGGGGACTTTCATGAAGACTGTGTAAATACTATTATGAAGGATCTTATCAAGCTCATGGATCCTAAATATATTGAGGTATGGGGCAAATTTACTCCAAGAGGAGGAATCTCAATAGATCCTTATGCGAACTACGGAAAACCGGGAACTAAATGGGAGGAGATGGCGTTTAA
>JAILEL010000093.1 GCA_024687845.1 Eubacterium sp. | reverse complement strand
AAGGTAGGAAGACCGAAGGCTGATAATCCGAAAAGTATAGCGATAGGAGTAAGGCTTACGGTTGAAGATTATGAAAAATTAAAGAATGATGTTGCTTCCCACGACATAACCATAAGTGAAGCTGTACTTCAGGGGCTGGAGTTGTTAAGACAGTCCTGGAGAGAGCATACCAGACTTCAAAGAGGAAATCCAATAAGAGTATATAAGGGAAAAGATTTCCAGCTGACATAAGATATTAAGGAGAAGGAAACAAAAAAATCGTTCAGAAGTGATTTTGGACGTCATTTCATGTATAATAAATGAATAGCTATTTGCATCGTATCTTGATTAAGAGAAATGGATAATGTTATATGAATAATCAATCAACGAGTGAAAAAAAGTTAATTATAGCTGAGTGGATTTCTATTGGCATCATGTACATTGGTTTGTTGCTTTCGTATATTTTCTGGAAGAACTGTGTCGATGGTCAGTTCGGCCTATTTATAGTATTTACTTTTCTATTCTTTGTTCTGATAAATATTGTGGTGAAGATTCCAGCACTTATATGCCTTATATTTTCTCTGAACGATATGAAGCAATTGAAGAAGTCTGGAATAGTTTCAACTACAGCGTATAGAGTTGCTCTAGTTGTGAACGTGGTCTCTATGGCAGTTTGTATGATTCTTGAGTTTATAATGTTTATGAATACTGAAGGAAGTTCGCTTGGATAGGAAGATAGTGAAGAATCTCGGCAGCCCGAAGGCTATGGACCGGATGACGGTTTATCTGACGGAGGTAAAGCCTGCGACGCCTGAGCTTGTGGTGGATGAAATGTTAGCTATATGCTCTGATATAGAGAGCTGGCGCACAAAGAAGGAGAGCCTGGAGGCAAATGCTAGATATAACGAAGTCCTGAATAATGGACTGTAACGCCCTTAGCCAATGGCGTTTTTTTGTTTGATTTTGGGAATCTTTACGATCTTCACGGATCATAGGTTATGTAAGAAAACTTTGGGTAACAAGAAGCTAGCTGAGCGAATAGTATTTTTTAAGAATAAATGGTAAGGCGACCATGCTATGCTGGTGCTTGCCCCATTTGGAGCTTCAGTGCTGTTCACTGTGCTTAGTTGCATCACAGATTTAAATGTATTTCTTTACCTGGCCGGTGCAGTGATGCTTATCGCATATGTTGTTATCTACAATAAAATGATGATATACGTCGAAGCAAATGCATTTAATGGCAAAGGTTTAGAAGAAGATTAGGCTATATCGCTTATTATCAGGAAGCAGTCACCCGTAGATTCATGTTTGACGGGTGACTCCGGCGTCAAAGTTTTGCATATAGCCGAAACATTTTCCTAAAAATGATTAGCCCCATATTATATTTGGAATTACTCAGTAAGTGGAGTAGAATATTGATATCAATTAGGTATGATTATTCGTTGTATTGATATAAATTTATCAGAAGTAATGTTATGAAATAAAAAAGAATTATAAAAGATAACAGGGAGGATAAATGGAACAATTATTAATCAAGCAGAAGGTTTTTTCTTGGACTGATACGTATGATGTATATGACAGCGTGGGCAATCCAAAGTACTTCGTGAAGGCTGACTTCTTCTCGATTGGCCACCGTATTCGTGTGTTCGACAAAGCCAGCGGCCAGGAAGTTGGTATAATTCAGGAGAAAGTCTTTCGCCTGCTTAAGGAATTTGAGATATCGATAAATGGATACTCGCAGGGAAGAATAAAGCGTGAGATATCATTTTTCGTTCCTAAGTACAATATCGATTACAAGGGGTGGAGGCTGGAAGGCGATTACATGCGCTGGAACTACGACGTGTACGAAGAGTCCAGGCTCGTGGTTCACATAACTAAGCAGCTGTTTCAATGGGGCGATACGTATGTGCTGGATATTACAAATCCAGCGGACGAGTTGCCTGCGCTGATGGTAGCAATAGCAATGGATGCTGCGCGTTGCTCCGAAAATGAAGACAGGAATTCGATGTTATAATCTATTGGGTGAGGTTTACATAATATTGAATGAATGTCCTTTGCAATTGGCGCAGGAATCGGCGTCGTGATCTCAGGACGACTTGGCTTCGGAACCATATGGATATCATCGGCAATCCTCGTGGTGGTTGCGCTGATGATGGTCAAGAAGTCAGACGAATAATAGATCAAGAATAATGATGAAAAGAATAACTAAAATCAATAAGGTAAACAAATATCTTCAAATATTCATGTGTGCAGTCTTATTACTGATAGTAAGCGGCTGCACATCTTTTTCTGATACTTCGAGACAAGTAAGTGAGTCAAATGATACTCAGGCTGAGACGACCGAAGAATTAACATCAGAGTCTGATAAGACTGAGGAAAAAACTTCAGAGGAAAACGTAACAGAAGAGTCCTCAGAAGAAACTACTGAAAATGTAAACACAAATGAATATAAAGAAGCTAATTCTGATAATGCCATTGAAGGAATAGTAACAACTGATGACAGAATCAGAGATATCATTAACGGTTCGGTTCCTGTTACTCATGATGAATTGGAAATTTCAGGATATAAAGATGCACTTATTTTTTGGGGAATGGAAGGAGATATTAATGAAAAAGATTCAGCTTGTTAATGAAGACTACGAAGGTCATGTGGATGTCTGTAGGCATGCCTGCAGGGGTGTTGTCATTAAAGATGGAAAAATTCTTTTAAGCTACGAATCTAATGAGGATAAATATATTATTCCTGGAGGTGGCGTGGAAGAAGGTGAAACATTTGCCGAATGCTGTGCCAGAGAAATAAAAGAGGAGACAGGGATGATAG
>JAILEL010000070.1 GCA_024687845.1 Eubacterium sp. | reverse complement strand
ATACTTCTGTTTAGAATCCCACCAAGAAGTGTACCGTCGCCATAATAATCAAGGCTGCTGAAATCCGAAACAGCTATACTTCTTTTAATAGCATCTGAAGTTATTATATTTAAAATGTCATCTTCTTTTTTAACCATGACTGAAGGTCTCTGCCACCTCCGATTTATATATTTCAGAATGAATATCTTTTCCAGAACCTGGTATTCCAACTGAATCTGCACGGCAATGCATACAATGTCTGAATACCTTTATATATCTTCCTGCCTCAGTTCTGATCTTCTCAAGGTCCTCACAAGTTGGAGCTGGAACATCTGCCATTCCATTCTGAGGAATAAGAGGAATAATGTTCAGAAGCTGTGCTCCAAGTTCAGAAACTGTTTTGGCAACCTCTGGAATATGATCTGCATTGATTCCCGGACACATAACACTGTTGACCTTTACAACTATTCCTCTCTCAGCAGCTTTACGAATGCCTTCAAGCTGATTTTTGATCAGCAGTTCAGCACCTTCAATGCCTTCATGCTTTACACCATTTTCATCAATAACGAAATCATTTATCTTCGCCTCGATTTCAGGATCAACCGCATTTACTGTTACTGTAATTGTTTCCAGCCCCAGCTCAGTTATCCGGTCGATCTGTTTAGGAAGACAGAATCCATTCGTTGAGAGGCAGCAAACCATATCAGGAAAGTTCTCTTTAACTTTTTCGAAGGTATCAAGGGCAAATGGTGTTGCCAGTGTATCTCCAGGCCCTGCTATTCCGGCAACAGTGATTTCCGGACATAGCTCCTTCGCTTTTTTTATCGCATCTACCGCCTCATCAGGCTTGATTATAAGCGATGTAAGTCCCGGCTTAATCTCAGTCTTGTCCAGCCTTCTAGAGCAGAATTTACACTGAATATTACATGATGGACTCACCGGAAGATGTATACGTCCTCGTCTTACATTTGCCTCTCCACTCATACATGGATGTTTGGTTTGCAGATTGCAATATGAGCTATAAGCTTTTTCATTCGAGGAATGCCTTGTCCTGTTAATCAGCAGCTTACTTCTGTTAAGATTTTCTTCATCATTCACAAGACGATTCAGAAGCTCCGGAATATTTTCCTCCGCTTCAACAGCCTGGATCATCTCACCTTCAAGAAAGCTATAAGCGCCTGGTCCAACAGCTTCGGCATATACTATATGTGAATCATTTATCGTATCTACAACCTTCTTCATGCGGTCGTCATGATGCTCATGATTCAGACATGCCTTATCGACAGCTCTTGTTGCTACAAATGCAATCTTCCTTGTCTCTGTATCAACTTCATATATATCAAATCTATCAGTGGCTCCAAAATGTCTGTCAACCTTTGTTCCACTATTTGTAGCAAAAGCAGCTCTAATGAACATTTCCCGTTTTCTCCTAACTAAATATGATAATTATCTTTAATATTATCCATCAGACCGAACTCAAAAAGAATTTCCTCAAGTCTGTCTTGTGTCATTGGCTTAGGTATAACCAGTTTCCTGTTATCCTCGATAGCCTGTGCAAGATTTCTATATTCCTGAGCCTGTGGATGCTCTGGATTATGCTCTATAACTGTCTTCTTCTTAATCTCAGCTCTCTGAACCTCGTTATCTCTTGGTACAAAATAAATAAGCTGACTTCCAAGCTCATTAGCAAAAGCACGAAGAAGCTCTTCTTCTCTATCTACACGACGGCTGTTGCAGATGATACCACCCAGACGAACGCCACCGTTATTAGCATATTTCTGAATACCCTTACAAATGTTATTGGCAGCATACAGTGCCATCATTTCACCAGATGCAACTATATATATTTCCTGAGCCTTGCCCTCTCTGATAGGCATTGCGAAACCACCACAGACAACATCTCCAAGAACATCATAGAATACATAATCCAGATCTTCTTCATATGCTCCAAGCTCTTCAAGCATTCCGATAGATGTAATAATACCTCTTCCTGCACATCCGACTCCTGGTTCAGGTCCACCGGACTCAACACATTTAATACCTCCGAAGCCTGTCTTTCTGATAAGATCAAGATCATCAACCTCACCCTCTTCGCGAAGTGTATCAAGAACTGTTTTCTGTGCCAGTCCTCCAAGAAGAAGTCTGGTAGCATCTGCCTTAGGATCACATCCTACGATCATTATCTTCTTTCCAAGCTCTGCAAGTCCTGCAGTAAGATTCTGTGTTGTTGTTGATTTACCGATTCCACCTTTTCCATAAATTGCTATCTGTCTCATTATTTTATAATCCTTCCATTTCTATCTGATATTTTGTTTTTTGTAATATGTCAGCCGTTTAGACGTCTAAACATTTATATGCTTAGTGCATAATCAAGATCTTCTATGATATCTCTGACATCCTCTATGCCTATAGATATTCTGAGAAGCTTGTCTGTTACTCCGGTTTCAATTCTCTGTTTTTCCGGAATAGGCATCTGGATTCCCATAACAGGATATGTGATCAGGCTCTGGACTCCTCCCAGACTTCCTGCTACATTTATTACCTTCAGCCGTCCTAATATCTCAGGTATCTTAGATGCATCCTTTACATAGAATGAAACGAGCGTTCCGAATCCACTTGTCTGTTTTTTAGATAACTCATAATCCTCATGCTCCGGGTCTCCGACATAAATCACCTTTTCAACTGCCGGATGCTGTTTTAAAAACTTTATAACTTCAAACGCATTTTCCTGTTCTCTGTCAAGTCTTACAGAGAGTGTCTGAAGTCCTCTTAGTGCAAGCCAGCTGTCGTCAGCGGAAAGCACTCCTCCTTCGCTCATGGCGAAGAAGTAGAAAAACTCTCTGAGTGCCTTCTCTTTTACCACAACCGTTCCTGCCAGAACGTCATTATGTCCCGCTATATGTTTAGTGGCACTGTGAACTACTATATCCGCACCCAGTGTAAGCGGTTTCTGGAAATATGGAGATAATAAAGTATTATCAACTATGAGATATGCTCTCTTACTCTTAAATACTTCATTTATATCCAGATGTCCGTTTTCTTCATTTTTCTCATTCGCTTCCTGAGCAAATCCGTTTTTTTCATTAATTTCTCCAACCAGCTGCGCCAGTGCCTGAATATCAGTAACATGCATGGCGGGATTCGACGGAGTTTCAATAATAAAGCCCTTAGTGTTTGGCTTTATGCTCTTTTTCACATCTTCAAGCTTCCATGTATTTACAAAATCAAATTCTATTCCGTATCTGCTATATACATTTGTCAGCAGTCTGTAGCTTCCTCCATACAGGTCACTTGTGATAATCACATGATCTCCTGGTGAAAAAAGCTTTAATACCAAACCAATAGCAGACATTCCACTTGTTGTCGCAACCGCATCAGCTCCATGCTCAAGAACAGCTATTTCCTTCTCAAATGCTCTTCTGGTCGGAGTATCGCATCTTGAATAATAATATAAATCCGGATCATAACTCTGCTCATAATGATGATAGGTTGCAGATCTATATATTGGAACACTTAATGCTCCGGTAACGGGATCCGGACCTGAACCACGAGCCAGTCTCGTATTCTCTCTCATTTCTTTGTATACCTCTTGTTAAATTAAGTTATATTTATTTAAGCTTTATATTTAAGCTTGCCATTCATATATTCAGTCTGCTGGAACAGATGACATTTATGAGCAGCCGGTGAGCAGTTTATTCCACAGGTATATCCACAAAGCATTTCCTGAGGAGTTTTTCTATAATGCTCTTCCATCGCATCGATCACTTCATGATAAGGTATTATCGGATCGATTCCTGCTCTTGCAAGATCTGCATAAAGAGGTGCTGTAACAGCTGCTCTTACAGTTCTTGTGATACATGGAAATTCCTTTCCACCCGGAATAACATCGCATACAAGTCCCAGATTTGCCTGCAGTGCCATAGATGCTGCATTTTCAACCTGATCAGGGGTCGCTCCACTCATCTGGGCAACTGCTGCAGATGCCATGGCATTACATACTCCTGATTCTCCAACGCAGCCCCTCTCTCCACTTGGATTAGATCTTGTATAGGCTATAGCTCCGAAGGCTGCTGCAATGATAAGGCCTTCTATAAGCTGTTCATGACTGTAACCTCTGGCTTCTCTTACTGCATCCAGAGCACTGAAGAGATATCCGCCTCCTGTTCCCATAGGACCAGGAACAATCTTTACTCCCGGAACCTTTGCATTAGTTGAGAGTGCATTTTCTATAATTCTCTGAGTTAACGGATCAGTAAGCTGCTCCTTTTCTTTCTTATATCTGTCCCAATGTTTTCCATATACCGGAAGCACCGGAGTATCTTCAACATTGTTAACTCCCAGCTCCTCAAGTGCATGAACCTGATGGTAAAGTATATCTGCTATCTTCTCGAACCTCGCGATTATCTGCTCTCTGCTCCAGCCCGAAAAATCCTTTTCGTATTCAATAGCAGCATCCACAAAGGATATTCCTCTCTCAACAGCTATACGTTTCCAATCAGTTACCGTATCAAAAAGCTGAGGTTTTCTTTTTAATGAAGTAACTACAGGAAGGAGTGCCGGATAAGTTCTATATTCATAGCCTTCACCCAGAAGCTCATTTGTAAGGAGCTCATCTACTGGGCTGTCAGTCTCTGCAAAAATACCGAATCTGCCGGATGAATTTCTTACAATATTTATATCTACAAATGAACTTCCAAGCTTATTCTTCAATATATCTGATAGAGCATCATCTACATCTTCACTGTCTTTCCAGACCAGGAGTCCATAGGTATCAGCCTGATAATTCA
>JAILEL010000055.1 GCA_024687845.1 Eubacterium sp. | reverse complement strand
TAAAGTTACTTTACTTGAACAGCATTCATACTTTTCAGGATATCTTGTTGAGAAGGATGGCTTTAAGGTGGCATGGGCTCAGACAGCTTCGGGAGCTTGTAATCTGCTAGATAATGTTATCATCTGTGCTGATATGAATTTCGGAAAATGTGTATTTGTTGGAGCGGTCGGAGGACTGACAGAGTATTCTCATCTTGATGATGTAAAAGAGTCAGGGGCAGAACTGATTGAAATGGAAACTAGTACATTTTATACATTGAAGGATAATATGTAATTAATGGGATATCGTGGTTGTACCTGATTGGTACGGCCGCGGTATCCCGTTTTTTGTTTAAAAATATTCATCCATTATTTCATATTCTAGCTTGCCATCCCAGATATTACATAAATCTCGACTAATAAAACTCTCTAGAGTAGAGTAAATGTATTATGTCATAAGCATTTTATATTGTCTCTGTTGAATATATGTATAAGATGACAGCAAAATTCAGGCAAACCTGGATAAATATATGCTTTTGTTTTACGTGATAATAAACTATCCTAAGACTATGATATTTTGTATTCTTTATCAGCAGAAAGGAGATCTGATGTATGGAATTCACCGATGTGATCAAAAACAGGTATTCATGTAAAAAGTATAGTGACAGAAACGTTGATGATGAAAAGATAAATGCAATTCTTCAAGCTGGAAGGCTTGCTCCGACAGCCAAAAATCTTCAGGAACAGCGTATTTATGTTGTCCGATCAGAAGAAGCATTAGCCAAGATCGATAAAGCGACGCCATGCAGATACGGAGCACCGATAGTGATAGTCGTGGCATTTGATAAGGATAATGTATTCACATATCCGGGAGGTAAAAGAGATTCGGGAGTGGAAGATGCGACTATCGTCGCAACACAGATGATACTCGCTGCCGCAAATGAAGGAGTTGACAGCTGCTGGATAAACTATTTTGATCCGGAAAAACTGGCTCTGGATCTGGGATTACCGTCTAATGAAGAAATACTGATGCTTATGGATATCGGCTATGCAGCCGAAGGCGCAGGTCCGTTAGATAATCATTTCAATAGGAAAGATCTTTCGGATACAGTAAGTTATCTGTAAAGCATCCATATCTGGGAGGAATTGATAATGTCTGATATTGTTATGGTTACAGGAACCGGAAGGTCATACGCTCTGGGATACAATCTTGTTCTCAGATATCTAGAGGCAGGAGATACCGTTATCGCATCTGTAAGAAGACCATCTGATGCTATAGAAGAGCTGAAGGAAAAATATGGTGAGCGACTTATAGTAATCACCATGGATCTTCTGGACACTGATTCAGTCAATGCGGCAGCCCGGGAAACGGCTGAGAATGTGGACCATATTGATATTCTTATAAATAATGCGGTCGGTGTCTCACCTGACTGCGATAAAGGGTTCTTTGAAGCTGATCTTGACTATATCGCAAAGACCGTAGATATCATTGCTGTAGGTACTATGAGAGTGATAAAGGCATTCTATCCTTTGCTCATAAAGTCATCAGATACTGCACTTATCATGAATATCTCATCTGAAGCCGGAAGCATTGAGAAGTGCTACAGGACAAACATGATAGATTATGGAATGGGCAAGGCTGCCCTGAATATGGCTACAATGAACCTCTACAATACATTTAAGGAAGAGGGAAAAGTAAATATCTTTGCAGTCCATCCGGGGTGGATCAGGACAGACGGGAAAGATGATAATCCTGCACCTCTTTCCTCATACGAAGCAGCAGGCATACTAAAAGATCTTTTTTCAGAGAAAAGATATGATCTTACAGGTCACAGATTTATTACCAATGAGGGAGAAGATTACCCGTTTTAAGGAGGAACTATGAAAAAGGTAGTGGTACTATGGTCAAGTCCAAATACGGACGGGCTTACAGCATCTGCAAAGAACAGTTATATAAAAGGACTGAAAGATTCCGGTGCAGAGATCGAGGAGATTCATCTGAACAGAAAGAATATAGAGCATTGTAAGGCCTGCGGTAATGGCTGGGGAACCTGCAGTAAGACAGGAAACTGTGCCATTCAGGATGATTTTAATGAAATATATAGGACACTCGCTGAGGCTGATGGCATCGTATGGATAAGTGCGGTATATTGGTCGGATATGACTGAATGCCTCACACAGCTGGAACGTGGCCTTACACACATGGGAATGCGCGTATATGATAGGATCCCCGTTGTAAGATATAATAAGGATTATATTCTTCCTGCATTGGAAAAGGCCGGAGAAACATATATGGATGCACTGGAAAACGGATTTGATATGTATTATTGATACTCTTTTAACATTACAGAACTGTAAGGATATGTAATGTTAATCCAACGACTTATCTCCTGAAATTTTATAATATATACCTGTAAGCAAGAGATACACAGGTATCTGAAACATATAACAAATATTGAAGGAGATATAAAACCATGAAAACAACAACATCAATCAAGATAGTAGCAGCAACACTTATTTTACTTGTAGCAGGATGCTTCCTCAGCATGCTCACAATCAAGAACTATAATCCGTTCAACGGTGGATTCCTTACAGCATTATGTTCCAATGTATGCATCCTCTGCTACGAACTGGAGAGAAAGAAAAGAGAAGATGCTGAGTCAAAGAATGCATCAACAGATATAGAAATCAGATAAACACCGGTTGTTTTCAGCATGCATGGGATTTTCATGATCCTGTGCAGGCTCTTTTTTTCAAAGTCTACTTTTCTTGACTAGTACATTGTGGTGAGGATAATGGCGAATAAATGACATTATTTTGTAGAAATCATAGTGAATAAATGACATTTTCTGTCAAAAATTATGTTGAATAAATGACGTTTTTATAATAGAATTATGGTGAACAGATGAGAAATTCTATAATAGATATAAAGAGGTCATTATATGTTTAAAAGAAAAGTATTTGAAGAACTTACGGATTGGAAAAACAACTACGCGCCAAAATATGCTGCGTTGCTCGA
>JAILEL010000017.1 GCA_024687845.1 Eubacterium sp. | reverse complement strand
TCTTATTCTGTATCAACAATAATTGATTACAATAAAAAACCAGCCCAGAAGGATTCTTTCCCTCTAGGCTGGTTCTTCCAGTTTTATAATCAGTATTCTCAAATAGTTATCTAACTATTTGATCTTTACAGTCTTCGCCTGACCCTTATTCTTAAGAAGCTTTGTATAAGCTTTCTTCTTAGCCTTTGGTACGTTGATGGTTGCCTTCTTGTTGATTCCCTTGAAAGCATTTGCACCAACCTTCTTAAGTTTAGTTCCCTTAAATGTAACCGTCTTCAGCTTGCTGCATCCGCTAAATGCATTCTTTCCTACATTTGTTACATATGAACCAATAATAACCTTTGTAAGTTTCTTGCAGCCCTTAGCACAATTTGCGGCAATACTTGTCACCTTAAACTTAACTCCACCAAGCTTCACGATTCCAGTTGCTGAGATAAGCTTGCAATTTCTGTTATATGGTGCCATGTATTCTACAGTTCCACCAGTTACTTTACCTGTTTTGGTATCTATAGTAACCTTAGTAATCCTGTATTTTCCACCAGTCTTCTTATCTGCTATCTTCAGATTCTTCTTAAGCTGAGATTCTTTTAATTTCTCTGCAACTCTATACTTAACTCCGTCTGGATCAGTGAGTATTTTACCATCTTTAGAAATAGTTCCTACACTTTCAGCGTTTGTACCATTTTTTTCGCCATTATCCGCTGTTTGTGTCTTATTTATCTCAAATGTTTTTGTAATCTCTCCACTATATATTCCATTACCTGAAATGATTACCGTAGCAGTTCCAGCCTTCACATTATTCTTGTAAATAACTACATAGTCATTTTCTGCCTTAAGGACCTTTCCATCAGCTGTTACCATGATATCCTGAGTAATAGCCTTTCCAGTATATTCTTTATTAACTATACCAGTTACCTTAGCATCAGAGATATCTATAGTGCACATTCCAAAATGGTAATACCCATCTACTACAACGCCTTCATCATCCCATTTTTCTCCATTTATAAGGATTTTTTCATTACCATCGAAACCATAAACTACATCTTTATTTACAAGACTTGATCTTTTTCCTTCCAAAAGTTTTGAAAGTAGAATAGGTAATACTGGTTTAGTATATGATGAACATCTATAAAACTTTCCTGCTTCAAACGTTGATTCCTTATCCATTTTTTCATATTTTGTTCCATCAGTAGAAACCTGCCAGTCATCAGCTGTGTCATATTCCATAGTTTTAAGTGCATTTGCAGGGATTGTAGACATTATCATCTTACCAGGTTTTTTGCCATTTTCCGGCTTTGCAATAATCATATTTATCTCTTTAACAGGGCCTTTTGCCAGCTCTGCACTTGAAAGAGCACTGCAATTAATATCATTTTCATACGCATAATCAGCAGCATAAGAACCATCTGTCTTATTATCTATAGTGAGCGATTTATTGCAATTTTTAAATGCATCTTCTCCTATACTTTTTACAGTATCCGGAATTACTATATTCTTAAGACTTGTACATCCGAAAAATGCACTATCTCCTATTGTCTTTACATCCTTTCCAAGAGTTACATCGGTAAGTTTAGTAAGACCCATAAATGCATTTTTACCTACTTTTGTGATGCCATCTCCTATAGTTACTTTCTTAATAACATCCTTATATTCACTATACCATGGACCTACCGATTCATAATCAGGAATTGCACCGATACCAGTAATTAACAATTCTCCCGTATATTCATCTACAGACCATTCAATAGCATCAGTACATTTGCCACCATTAAGGAGGCTATACTTGATTCCACTTTTAACTGCATAATCATAGAATCCAGATGGCCTTATAATTTTCATGACAAAGTTCTTGCTGCATTTATCAAAACAGTATGCTCCTGCTGCAGATTCACTTCGATTCGTTAATGTCATTTCCGTAAGACTTGTACATTTTTCAAATGCATAATCTCCTATATAAGTTTCTTCCTTATAATCTATACTTTTAAGATTAGTACATCCACTAAATGCAAAAGTTTTTATAGTAGAAACCTTTTCACTTGAGATAACTGTCTCCAGATTAGTACAATCACGAAACATATGTTCAGCAATTGTAAAAATTCCATCTCCTAAAGTTACCTTCTTCAAATTCTTACAACCAGCAAAAGCATACTTACATTCCTGTTCATAAAAAATTGTATTATCTTCTACACTAGGATTTGGAATCGTTACCTCTGTAAGTCCTGATTTATAAAAGGCATAATCACGAATAACCATTAATGTATCTGGAAATGCAACGCTTTCAAGACTCGTACAGGAATCAAAAGCATTTTTTTCTATATATTTTAAACCTTTTGGAAGATTGATAGAGGTAAGCCCTGTACAACCATAAAAAGCAAATTCATCTATGGATTTTATAGTACTTGGAAGTATTACATCCTTTAGATTAGGATATGTTTCTCCAGGATTTACGTTATAAAATATATCAGGTCCTACATTTTCTATTCCTTCCATAATAACTACATGTTCTATATCATTTCGTAATTTATACCAACCATAAGCCTTTGTATAATCATCTCTATCCTTAGCATTCTGTGGTTTATTATTTCTGCCGAGTAAATTATATACATTCTCGTATAGATTACCTGTATCATATGGCTTTATGGTAAGCGTTTTTGTCGCAGCATTATAATTCCAATCCAGACTATACTTATCCTTTCCTGAAGCATTTTCTGCTGCATTAACTCCACCCTTAAGGCCAAAACCTGGAATTAACAATAGTGTCATAGCTACTACTATTAAAGTAGCAATAATTCTTTTCTTAAATCTTTTCTCCCTCATTATTTTCTCCCTTCCTAATATCTTGTCTGTAAAGTTACTTCTGATACTAATTTACTAAAGCTTTCCACATGATTATTTAATCTTCACCGTTTTTGCCTGTCCCTTGTTCTTAAGTAGTTTTGTATGATATAACCATAGCTAAAAGAATAATAAGCCTAGTAATATAATCTCTTTTCTTTATCTGAAAAGAATAAAACACTCTCATCATATTTGCCTCGCTTATCTATTAATCTTATTTTATTCTACTATCTAAAAAATTATATTTCAATCTTTATGAATCCCCGCAAAGGCGCTAAAATAGGGCATTTTCGAAAAAGTATCCAATGGATACCCATACAAAAAGAGACAACTCAGGGAGTCTTCTCTGGTTGTCTCTCATAGAATTTTATTATTTTTTTAACTTAGCACAGGGTTATTTACTCATCTTCTTTATATGCCATGTCTTCATCAGTAACGACATCGGCCATTGCTTCCTTATAAATCTGCTTCAGTGTTGCGG
This sequence comes from Eubacterium sp., assembly GCA_024687845.1. Next base: position 30,366 of record JAILEL010000017.1, on the reverse strand, counting down.
CGGATTCCTGAAGTTTTACTAATTCATCTACAGACAGATTGATTGGTACAATCGTTTCGATTCCATTTTTACCAACTACTGCTGGAATGGAAAGTGTTGCTCCATCTATTCCGAAATCACCATGAAGTGTTACTGAAACTGGAAGGATAGTTTCTTCATCTCTTATAATTGCTTCGCAGATTCTCTTAACTGCCATTGCTATTCCATAGTAGGTTGCCTGTTTCTTCTCAATTATCTCATATGCACTGTTTTTGACACTATCTGCTATCTCCTGCATAGACTCTTTATGCTGAAAATGTCCCCTGAGTTCACAGAAATCATGAAGAGGAACACCAGATACATTTGCACTGCTCCATGCAACTATCTCACTGTCTCCATGCTCACCGACTATAAATGCATGTATCGTTCTACTGTCTACGCCCAGATGTTCACCCAGAAGGTACTTAAGTCTTGCAGTGTCAAGCACTGTTCCTGATCCTATAACTCTCGATTCTGGGAACCCTGTCAGCTTCTGTGCAACTGTTGTAAGTATATCAACAGGATTTGCAACTATGAGAAGTATACCTTCAAAACCACTTTCCTTGATCTGTGGCATGATAGACTTGAAGATGGAAACATTCTTCTTAACAAGATCAAGCCTTGTCTCACCAGGCTTCTGAGCCGCTCCTGCACTCACTATAACAATCGCAGCATCAGCCAGATCACTATAATCTCCTGCATAGATGTCCATTGGCTTTGCATAGAGTAGTCCATGACTTATATCAAGAGCCTCACCCTCAGCCTTTGCTCTGTTAGCGTCAATAAGAACCATTTCCCTGAACAGACCACTCTGCATCAACGCAAAACAGGAAGCCGAACCAACAAATCCACAACCAATCATTGCGACCTTAGATGTATTTATCTTCATAGCTATTCTCCTTTATATAATAATCTCGTAATACCTTTTATAAAAACCACCTTAACTTTAACTCTTTTTATTGTAAGCTTCAACCAAAAAATCACCACAGATTAATCTGAACACCTGTGGTGATTTAAGAATATCACAATTTATTTCGTTGTTACATTTCATCCTTCAATCTGGGTCCCGTGTTTCCTTCATACACCATGTCATATATTATAATGCACGGATCACCACCCCTCTGAAGTGCACAGTTCTGAAGATAACCTTTGCGGAATATTTTTTCAAGCTCTCTAAATATTTTATAACCTGGCTTACCCATCTTAAGCTCCAACTCGTCTGCTGTTACAATTCCATTTCTTGCGCCATATATGATCATCTCATAACGCCTGGCTGATTCTATCAGCATTCCAGTTCTTACAGCTCTCCAAAACATCAAAAGCGATGGGATGAAAAAAATAAGATAAACAGAAATGTGTCTCCTCTCTATCTCTCCAATTAAAACCTCCACAATACCAAAAAGGAAAAATAACGAGAGAAGTCCTCCAACAACCATCTGTATTCTTTTCATCACAATATGTGCTGAAACAATATTCTCATTAAGATAACGGATGTTACTGCGTACTTCCATGCCCTGCCCCCCACCTCAACTTTAAAAAGTCTTTACCGAACCCCCTTGTTCTGCAAAAAATTTATAATTTAACTGAGGCGTCATCTTGTCTCTTCAAATTTAACCTACACTACTTAATTTAATTAAATAAAATATACTAATAATACTATACTTTATAATTTTCTCATTCAATAAAAAAATGGCTGAAACACTAAAAGTATCCAATGGATACCTCAGTATTTTCGCCATTTTATAATTTATTTTTATGATTTATCTGTTTTATTTTCTGACTTTTCTTCTGCTGATTTTTCCTGCGTCGTTTTTTCTGTCGGAATATCTGTGAATCCTGTATCATTCTCCGTCAGCTCTTCCAATCTGTTACATCTGCGGAAGAGATCGATATACATCATCATCTCGTCTCTGGAACCTACTTCCAGCTTCTCATAGATACTTCGGTTATGCTTTCTTACAGTTGCTATACTGATAAATGCAAGATCCGGAATTTCCGCTATCTCATGTCCTTCAATATAAAGTCTCATTACAACCCACTCAGCTGGTGAAAGCCGCTTAACATTTTCAGCAAAATTATCAAAAAGCACCGCAATATTCTCTGGCAGCTTCTCTTCTACAATAGGCTCATTATCACCCTTGGATTTCATGAATTCTATCAACTCATCGATTTCAGAATATCCCGTCTTCTCTGACTCTGCATCACCTTCACCCTTAAGCGCTTCCATTCCAGAAACTATCGGCTCTACATAACTCTTAGAAATAATAAAACAGACAACTATCATTACTACCATGAATACCGAAGCAATCATAATCCATCTCAGTCTGCTGCTTCTGATAAATACATTATAATCTCCTTCTGGTATCAGAACGCATAGCTTCCATGTAACTTCCTTCTGATTTTGCCTGGCTACTTTTACGTCGCTATCTTCTTCAGATTCAGAACCTTTATCTGGAGAGTCCTCATTAAGCTCTGATGAACCAATACCAGCTCCCGATATAACTATCTCACCTGGCAGATTCTCTATATTTGCGTCCTTCATTACGCAGATGTAATCACCGTAATCTCCATTCAGTCTAGACAATCGGCCATCTCCTGAAACAACAAAGTTTTCTTTATCGGTAAGAAATGTATCCTGTGTTCCTCCCACAAGTCCTTTATCAATATAAAGCTTCTGTCCATCGAAAGGCGCTAGAACTGTAATAAGTGAACCAAATTCGCTTTCCAATGCAGGATGCCACAAAGAGAACAGAACCTCCGAAAGCTCCAATCCACATTCACCATATACAGTACCATCAGCTCCCGTAAATGGAACTGACAGCATTATTACCTCTTCCCACATATTTTGGAGTTTAAAGCGACTGCTTATCTCATAGTTACGATTGATTTCATTTATCTTATACTGAGGAATATTAAATGGCGTTCTTTCCATGTCGAATTCCAGCTGCCACTGGTTATTCATTCTCAGTCCCTTTTCTCTGCCAATTTCCGCAATTCCTCTATACAGATTGAGCTCTTTGTTTACCCTTTCTTTCAAATCTATGTTACTAACTCTCAGATATACTCCGCTCCTGGAATTCTCGCTATTTTCTATTCTGGTATTTGCAGTTGCATTTAACACAACAAAAACACCGCTCGCATCCGAAACCTGAATGGCAGTGTTCATGTAACCATAGTACGAATTCTGCAAATCATACAGAGTATCTATGTCATTACTGAGTTTATCTATTGTCATATTCTTTCCAGTAAGAATAGTCTGCGTTTCTCTCCCAATATTTGAGGCCATATCAATGCCCTGAACGACAATCGAATCAATCTCGTTATCCAGAAGACTTTCCTCCTGGTCAAGCCTCATAGACATTCCTTCATAGATTCTATCATCATCGACACCGATAACGCCTGTTACGACAAATGCAGTTGCCAGTATTCCAACTGCCATTAGCAGAAGGAAAACCATATACAGCATCAGTCTTCGACGCATGGAGATACTTTTACCCTTACGGATAAGATGGAATATTTTCTTAAAATCCAAATCCATAGTTTAATTAATTTCCTTCAAAGACTCTAATGCATCATTAACTAAGCTATCTCGAAGCTTTTCTTTTTCCACATCTGACTGTTTTTCAATACTATTATTTTGTTTTCTTGAACCACTGGCATCAGTTGAGGTGGCATTATCTACCAGCTCTCCCATTTTTTCCTTATAATCAGTAGCTTTTTCCGCAAGAATCTGTCTTACATTTTTCTCAAACCAGGTTTCCTTGTCCAAATAGAAATCATACTGAGGAGGTGTATAGAAGCTATATTCCTTCTGCATCTCCATAAAAGTATTATACAGACTTTTATATCTTGGACTCTCCAATGTACCAATAGCATCCGGAAGATAATTCTCAAAGGCCTCGTTAGTTACCGGCATATATCCAGCCTGAGTAACAAAATTCACATTATTCTGAGGAGATGTAAGCCATTTAAGAAATGTCATTGCTGCATTTTCTCTCTGCTCATCTGACTTAAGAAGACACATACCTGCTCCACGGTTCATTGCCAGCTTTTCTCCACCGCTATAAGTTGGAATCGGCAGAGTAACCAGCTCCAACTCATCCGTTGTGTTATCTTCATAAGTAACCATATCTGAATAATAAAGGATTCCGGCCGAAGAAGCAATAGATGCAACAGCATCACCCGTCCTCAGGGCTTCAGTAGCATAACCTGATCCAAGCCAGATGGCGCCTTCTACAGCCGCATCACCCATTGGTTTCCACAGCTTGTCAAACTGAGAATCCATGTTCAGACCATTTTCAGAGATAAATTTTCCACCATAAGAGACTTGTCCCAGCTGAAAATAATTAAAGAAATAGTCATCAGCAAGAAAGGATTTGCCAGTTGCACTTGTATATTTTCTTGCAACCTCCAGAAGTCCTTCCCATGTACTTAGCTCATCCAGAGATACTCCATTTTCATTTGCAAATCTATCAAATATTGTCTTATTTACAAATAATACTTCTGTGGATTTGGCAACTGGAAGAATAAGAAGCCGGCCATCTATCATACCCTCTTCTATAAAATCCTGCCTAAATGAACTCAACTCTTCTTCAGAAAAGTAATCCTGAAAATCGACCAGCTTTTCATTATCACTCATTGCCAGAACCGTCTTAGGGTAGGATACAAAAATGTCAGGCAGTTTCTCCGTTCCCGGACCACCCTGCTCAGATTTAAGAACAGCCTCATGAATAGTATTCGTATCCGAAACCTTCATAGACTTAACTGTAATACCCTTCTGAATTCCGACAGTATTATTGAACTCCTCAATCATATCATTAAGAGGAGAATCCGACTGTTCGCCATAAACATGCCAGATAGTTATAGTTGTGGTATTTGTACTTTTTGCATCACCACATCCTGAAACAAGCATAATAATAAAGCTAAGCACTATAACAAGAGCCATAGTTCTTCGTAAGTTGCAGCCTTTAAAAAAAACTGATTTCTTTGAAGAACATGAGCACTCAGCATTACTTTCTTGCTTATTATATTTCTCTATCTTCTTTGCAAAAAATATTTTCATATGATTTATATATATGCTTCTTAGCCCTCTAATCCAAGCTGGATAAATACTTCCGTGTCAGAAAGGAAATACCATTTTCCACCTGTCTTATAACAATATCTCACAATAGTTCCAGAATTAGTACTATCTCCTTCAAAAGTCATATCTACAGAGAACTGAACCTTTGTAATATTAGTTACTTTTACATCAACATCATATATCTGATTTACAACCTCTGTCATTTTCTCAGCATACTGTTTGTCTATCTTTTCAGCAGAAATGATATGTGCTTCTCCAAAGGTTGCACCTGACTGATAAGAGAAAACTTTTTCGACAGCATCTTTAATATCTACGCTCTGTCCATTTTCTTTATAATTATCAGCCCATTTATTTGTATAACAAGTACTTACATACTCATCAACATTATTGTTACTCAGAGCTTCGTAATAAGCATTTACTGCTTTTTCAATTGATATTTCTCCAGATGATAAGAACATCCATGCGAGAACAACTCCGATAATCAATAGAATAACAACTGATATGGCAATCCCGAAAACAAGTGCGCCTTTAGATTGTCCTCTATTATTTGTAAGATTAGTTTTAACTCTGCTGTATATTTTTGTCATAATGATATCTAACTACCTTCCTAAACTATTTTCCTACCACATTTTTTTTAAGACTTATTTATTCTTCTTACGATTCTTTGAATTATCTGGCTCATTCTTAGTTGCCTGATCCTGTGTTCCTGCAGGATTCTGTCCACTCTGTGGTGGCTGACTCTGACCATTTATCTGTTTCTGTTCCTGAACACCCTGTGGTGCTACCTGATTATTCAGAGCACCCGGAGCACCGGATTTTACCTGCGCATAGATAGATGGCTGTGGTGGCATAGGTGGCATTCCCTGAAGTCCAGCCATTCTCATTTCATTTTTCTTTTCTATATTTTTCTTAATCTTCTTAATTATCTTTCTGATGATAAGAATTATTATAAATACGATTCCGAAGAATATAAGAAGTCCCCAGATATTTGCAACAATCCAGATAATAAAGTTCTGTAAGCCGTATCCGAAATCATACCAGCCCTGCTTAACTTCCTTCATGAATCTTTCTGCAAATGTTTCTTCAGTATGTTCAACGATTTCTTTTACTTCCTGTATTGTCACGTAGACATAACTATATGCAACGTCATTATCAATACTGTTCATTCTTGTTTTAATCTGATTAATCTGTGTACTTACAGATGCAATCTTGTCACTGATCAGAATAACATTATCCATATCCTCAAGTGACTTAGCTTCCTTGAGCATTTCCATGTAATCAGATTTTTGAGCTTCAAGAACCTCCAGTTCGATTGAAAGATCAGAATATTCCTGAGAAACATTTGTTACATTCTGAGACTTGCCCTTCAGAGTACCTATACCATCTGTTTCATTTATAAATGCATTATAGTTGTCTGATGGAACTCTTACAGTAGCCGTATAATATCCACGACCTGCATCACCATAACCATAATCATTCTGGAACTGAGTATCCTCACTCTCTACAAATCCATCATATTTTGTAATAAGCTTTTGGAATTCTGAAACTGTATCTGTAAACTGTAAAGTTTCAAGATTGATATAGCATTTGTAGATAAGCTTTTCAACATCAATCTTATTATTCTTTTGTTCTTTATCAGAAGCCTCTCCTGAAGCTTCTGCTTCAACAGGTTCTGCATCATTATAGGCTTCATCATATGATTCTTCTGCTGCATATTCTGCCGAATCATCATAAGCAGCCCCTGACAAACTATTATCGTAATTAACATATCCACTTGTTGCACCCTTAGTTTGCATAGCAGAATCACTACTCATTGCAGATTTTGATGCAGAACTGCCACAACCTGCCATAAGACCAGCGCATCCAAGCATACTAATAGTTATAAGAATACTTTTCAACTTTTTAATCATATTATTTGTCCCCTTTCAAATAATACTTTTTCCATATAAACACTTTTTTCCGATTATATTAGCTTATACAGAGTATAGCATACAATAATAATATAATTATCGCAATAATAACTCCTTTTGACTTTTTCGCTTACTCATCGATTGCTGAAAGTGTAGCCGTGATTTTTTTATAATCTGTATAATAAGTCATGTTAACTACCCTGTTAGTACTATCACTTATAGTAAGCGCCAGACAGTCCTTATTCTTCTTGTTATAATAGAAATAAGTCTTAGAATTTCCACCTAACATATCTGTCAAAACAACCATACTGTCATCATAAACATATGTGGTTTTCTTCATTGCTGTCTGTTCAGGATCATTTATACCTATTCCATAGAAACGATATTTTCTGCTATCTGTATTTACACCTATCTGTTTTCCATTAAGATATACCACATGAAGATCTTTGCCTGACCTTACTGTAATTGTTCCATTTGCATATTGAGGAATACCATTAGCTCTTTTTTCATTATCCTCAAAGGTTATCTTCAGATTCTTTGCAATATCCTCTTCACTTTTTGAAAGCTCTGAAGTTATATCCTTTCCACTGGATCCTGTCATATATCCAACACCTTTATATAAGCCAAACATCACAGCAAGAATCAGAATAACTCCAATTACTTTAAAAACAATCGAACTTGCCGATGAACCACTTCCAACAGGCTTTTTATCGGGATTTACTAAAGGAGGAGCAGTATAAGCCGGAAGATCATTTACCTTATCGATATCCACCTTTCCATCACCAAGACCGCCACGGAATTTATTTTCCGGATCATTTGAATCTAAGCCATTTTCTACTTCATAACTACCTGAATATTCAGTCTTTTTATTTAAGCTGTCCAAAGTATTATGGGAATTATTATCAGAACCATCTCCATTATCATTTCTCTTCATTTGAATAGCCATTTTGATATCTCCTATTTTTCATTCCTTATATATAAAACCTTTATATAACCTGAATAGTTTCATTTTTTTTATATTTTTATATTTTTTTACCATTAATGAGCTAATTCGTACTGATTATTGCCCTCTGTATCTATGATAACAACTACCGGAAGATCTTCTACAGTAAGTTTTCTTATAGCTTCTGTTCCAAGATCATCATAAGCTATTACTTCTGCTGATTTGATTCTTTTTGAAAGAAGAGCTCCCAGACCACCTATTGCAGCTAAGTATACTGCACCATTTTCTTTTATTGCTTCAATTACTTCAGGACTTCTCTTACCTTTACCAATCATTCCCTTAAGACCTTTACTTAGAAGAAGTGGCGTATATTTATCCATTCTACTTGAAGTTGTTGGTCCTGCCGAACCTATAACCTGCCCCGGTCTTGCCGGTGTTGGTCCCAGATAATAAACAAAACTCCCCTCTATATCATATGGAAGCTGTCCACCCTCCTGCAGGGTATCATACATTCTTTTATGAGCAGCATCACGTGCTGTATAAATTATTCCTGAAAGATAAAGCATGTCTCCGGCACGAAGCTCTCTTATCTCCTCATCAGTCATTGGTATTTTTAAATGTTTTTCCATTTTTATTCCTCATATATATTTTTTCATTTATATAATTAGTGACAACACAATCGATGAACCATCCCGCTTCGCGGTCTGTCGGCTTTTTATCACTTCGTGATTAAAAAGCCTTTTGTCCATCGATGATGGATTCGCAGACTTAGACACTTTATAATTCTTCATGTAATATTTATAAGAATTCCTTCGGAATATATTTCAAAACATGATTATAGTATTGCAAGCAAGCTTGCAACTATATCATGTTTTGAAATCTGCTTCGCAGATTCTTATAAATATTACATGATTATTGTCTTGTGTCTATCTACGTGACAACACATATTTACGGCAACGGGAAGGCCAGCTATATGTGTTGGATATGTTTCTATATTAACTGCAAGTGCTGTTGTACTTCCGCCAAGACCTGCTGGTCCTATTCCAAGACCATTGATTGTGTCAAGCAACTCTTTTTCCAGATCTGCTACGTATGCTATATCATTATGGCTACCTGGCTCACGTGTAAGTGCTTTTTTAGCAAGTTTGGCTACAAGCTCGAAATCTCCACCTATTCCAACTCCAATAACAAATGGAGGACATGCGTTTGGTCCTGCGTCTCTTGCTGCTTCGATTACAACCTTTTTAACACCCTCAATTCCATCAGCTGGCTTTAACATAACAAGCTTACTCATATTTTCACTTCCAAATCCCTTAGGAGTAACTGTTATCTTAAGACTGTCACCTGGAACAATATCATAATGAATAATAGCAGGTGTATTATCCTTCGTATTTTCTCTGATAATAGGATCATTTACCACTGATTTACGAAGATATCCATCTGTATATCCCCTTCTCACTCCTTCATTGATTGCATCTGTAAGACTTCCACCAGTGATATGAACTTCCTGACCTATTTCTACAAAAAAAACAGCCATTCCAGTATCCTGACATATTGGAATCTTATCTGCTTCTGCAATCTCCATATTTTCCTCAAGCTGTCCAAGAATTTCCTTTGCAAGAGAACCCTTCTCAGATTCCTTAGCTTTACTTATACATTTTACCATCTCATCAGATAAATTAAGATTAGCCTCTATACATATTTCAGCTACAGAATCAATTATTTTTTCAACACTAATATCTTTCATACAACAATTACCTATCCTATTTATTTTAAAATAAAAAATTTCAGAATATTGCTCGGAGCAACGATTTATCTTTGATAAATCGTTACCTATTTGTACCATATCTGCTTTGCAGATATGCAATCCTTACTTCGTAAGTCTTGGCTGTGCTTTGCACAGCGTATCCTCGCTTCGCTCGGAGCAACGATTTATCTTTGATAAATCGTTACCTATTGTACCATTATCCTGAATATCTTTCTATAAATTTATTATGAACATTATATGCATAACAAAAAAAGACAGAGAACTTATTCTATTTTAGAATCTTCTCTCTGTCCTTCTTAAAAGTCCCATACTAACCTTTTAAGATATATATCGAACTTTCTCCCTACTCAACTAGTATATCATTTTTGTCGATTACTGATTTTCCGAGCCATTTTTTCTTGTACCAGTAATACATTACTATGAGTCCACGAATACATTCATCTGTTGCAGTTCCTATAAATATTCCCGCAACTCCTAATCCTAAAGCAACGCCAACAACATAACCTGTTGTAAGCCCAAGTCCCCAGTTGCATAGAATACCTGCTATGAAAGGGAATATATATGCTCCTGCTGCCTTTAGGCTACTTACAAAAGTCATATTAAGGCACCGCCCTGTCTCTACAAATATATCTACGATCATTATCATCTGACCTAGGGCAATAATATTCGTATTGTCTGTAAATATATGCAATGTAAATCCACAAAGAAGTGCATTTATACTTGCCAGAGCAATCGTTATAGGCATTGAAGTTCTTAGTGTCTTAAATACTCTTTTGTATGCTTCATCATTTTTATCAGCTCCCACCAGATGACCTGTGATTATTTGTGTAGACATAGCAGAAGCATTTGAAAATATCATTGCAAAGGATATAAGGGTATTGCAGTATGCCCTTGCATTTACTGCATCATTTCCCATGGCATTAACAAATGAAAGAAGGGTAGTCTGATACAGATTATATGTAAGATTTTCACCGGCAGAGGGAAGTCCGATCTTTATCATCTTTGAAAGCAGTTTAAATGGAAATGGATTTAATAAGCGAAGTGAAAGCTTTCCTGTTTTCGTTGCATAAAAGAATATAATAAGTGCTATTACTGCAAGAAATCTTGCTACAACTGTAGATATTGCTACCCCTGCAACTCCCATATTCAGATATTTTAATGGTCCATACAGGAAGAGATAATTTCCAATTATATTGACAATATTGATACAAAATGTAACCTGCATGCCTATCTTAGTATATCCATTGCAGCGAAGTATCTGAAGCATAACATTTGATACTGCCATTAAAAATCCACCACCACCAACGATATAAATATATATCATTGAAAGAGGCCTCATCTCCGGAGATACATGAAGAAAATCCATAATAAATGGATTTGCAAAACAAAAAACTGCGCTGAGTATTATACCTACTACAAGATTTACTACGACTGCAAGAGTATATATCATATTCATGCGATCATACATTTTAGCTCCAAGATACTGAGCCACAACTACACTTGTAGCCGTAGCAATAATATTGAAGAGTATGATCATCATAAACATTATGGTATTTGCATTACCTACTGCGCCTACAGCATATTCGTCATAATGACTTATCATTATTGTATCAACATTATTAAGCATGGTATTCAGCAGAAGTTCCAGAAACATGGGACCTGCCAATACTAAAAGAGGTGTATTTTCATCAATTACTGTAGTTTTATTCTTTTCCATTGAGTGTCCAAAAAATAACAGCCCTATGGCTGACTCCTTTTATAATTTTCAATAAAATGTTACTTATCTCATGATACCTGTGAATAGTAACAATAAAATGACATAAGTGTCAAAAGGTACTTTTGACACCCACATCATAAAATAGAATAATGTATCACCATCTAAAACAAAAGAATATATTTAACCAATTTTGCCTAATTTTTGTCAAATACTTATATAAAAATTTTTAAAGAAGGGGACGTAACAGATAAATTACGTCCCCTTCTTTTACTTTATAATTATTTATTTATCAGGCAAGAAAATCTTCCTTCTCAACTTTTCCATTTTTTCTGTAAAGTCTCCAGTTGTTTATCTTTACAGCTATATAGAAAACGAAAAGAATAACAACAATTACAGCAAGCCAGTATGCTATACCTATAAGAATATTTTCTATAGCACCTGTATATGTGAAGAATTCTATATTCTCTCTAAAATCTTCCATAGCGTTCCTCTTTCTGATTTTAAATCATTTACCTACTTTATAACTTACTTTTCGCTTTCAACATTATCAACTTCTGCAGTCTCTTCTGATTCTGCTGCTGGTGGTTCTCCTTCAGTAAGCTCAGCTAATTCTTCATTTGAAGCCATAGCCTCATCACGTACCTTTGCAATCTTAGCTACGCTTTCGCCAGCCTTGAGATTAATAAGCTTAACACCAGAAGTAACTCTGCTGTAGGTTGATATTTCTTCACATCTCAGCTGGATAATGATTCCTTCTGTAGTTATCATCATAATCTCATGGTTATCATTTACAGCCTTAACACCTACTATATGTCCTGTCTTCTCTGTAATCTTATAGCACTTAAGACCTTTTCCACCACGTCTCTGAAGATGGAATTCGGAAATATCAGTCTTCTTACCCATTCCCTTTTCAGTAACAATAAGAAGCTTCTCACCCTGAGTATTCATCTGCATTCCGATGATTTCATCACCCTGATCAAGATTCATACCTATAACACCCATAGAAACTCGACCAGTACTTCTGATATCTGTATCTCTGAATCTGATACACATACCATACTTTGTTACCATGAATATATCTCTTGTATCATCAGTTGTCTTAACCTCTATCAGTTCATCATCTTCCTTAAGATTAATTCCAATGATTCCCTTCTTGTTGATATTCTTATAATCATACTGAGGTGACTTCTTAATCATACCTGATTTGGTAACCATTATGAAATATTTATTTTCTTTAAATTCCCTGATTGGAACAACTGCAGATACATGCTCTCCACCTTCTAACTGAAGAAGGTTTACCATTGCAACTCCTCTTGCCGTCCTTCCGGCTTCAGGAATCTGGTAAGTACGAAGTTTGAATACACGACCTCTATTGGTAAAGAACAAGATATAATTCAGAGCAGTTGTCATCAGAAGATCTTCTATAAAATCATCCTCAATAGTCTGAATTCCCTTAATTCCCTTACCGCCTCTGTTCTGTGCATGGAAATTATCCACCGACATTCTCTTAATATAACCAAAATGTGTCATTGTAAGAACTGTCGGCTCATCATCTATAAGATCCTCATCTGTAAATCCATCTACAGCCTGACCAATAACTGTTCTTCTGTCATCACCGTATTTATCAGCTATCAGCTGCATTTCCTCTTTGATAACAGAAAGAAGCATTTTCTCATCAGCAAGTATAGACTTAAGATAAGCTATTCTTTCCTGAAGCTCTTTATACTCTGCTTCCAACTTATCTCTTTCCAGACCTGTCAGTGCACGAAGACGCATATCAACGATAGCCTGTGCCTGAGCATCTGTCAGATTAAATCTTTCAATTAATTTTAACTTAGCTTCGTTTACATTTGCTGCTGCACGGATAATTCTGATTACTTCATCAATATTATCGATAGCAATAAGCAGACCTTCAACAATATGAGCTCTCTTCTCAGCAGCATTAAGTTCAAACTTAGTTCTTCTTGTAACAACATCCTCCTGATGGCGGATATAGTATTTAAGCATATCAAGAAGTGAGAGAACCTTTGGCTGATTATCAACGAGAGCAAGCATATTTACGCCAAATGTATCCTCAAGCTGTGTATGCTTGTAAAGGTTATTAAGAAGCAGATTTGCATTTACATCATGACGAAGTTCGATAACAATTCTCATACCTTCACGAGATGACTCATCACGAAGATCTGTAATTCCATCAACCTTCTTCTGCTTTACAAGATCAGCAATCTTCTGAATCAGAAGTGCTTTATTAACCATATAAGGAAGCTCTGTTACAACTATTCTCTGCTTACCCTTAGCCATTGGCTCTATATCAGAAATAGCTCTGACTCTTATCTTTCCACGTCCTGTTCTGTAAGCTTCTTCGATTCCTCTTCTTCCAAGAATCTCAGCACCTGTAGGAAAATCAGGGCCCTTTACTATTTCCATCAGTTCATCGATATCAGTTTCTCTGTCTTCTTCAATCCTGTTATCAATGATCTTAACTGCAGCCGCAGTAACCTCACGAAGATTGTGAGGAGGTATGTTAGTAGCCATACCAACTGCAATACCAGATGTACCATTTACCAGAAGGTTAGGATAACGTGAAGGAAGAACTACAGGTTCCTTCTCTGTTTCATCAAAGTTAGGAATAAAATCAACAGTATCCTTATTGATATCAGCCAGCATTTCCATGGAAATCTTGGTAAGACGTGCTTCTGTGTATCGCATAGCAGCAGCTCCGTCACCATCCATGGAACCGAAGTTTCCATGACCATCTACCAGAGGATATCTTGTATTCCATTCCTGAGCCAGCTTAACCAGGGCATCGTAAATAGAACTATCACCATGTGGATGATATTTACCCATTGTATCACCGACGATACGGGCACATTTACGATGTGGCTTATCAGGACCATTATTCAGTTCTATCATAGAATAAAGAATTCTTCTCTGAACAGGCTTAAGTCCATCACGAACATCCGGCAAAGCTCTGGATGCAATAACTGACATAGCATAATCTATGTAAGAATTCTCCATTGTTTTTTTAAGATCAACCTCTTTAACGTCACTACGAGGTTCGTCGAAGATCTTATCGTCGTCCATATTTTTCTCCTTCATTGATTCACAATATCAAAAATTCATTCGAAAATCTGCTTTGTTCTAATACGAATATTTATTTATATATCAAGATTCTTAACAAATTTAGCATTTTCTTCTATGAATTTCTTACGTGGCTCTACGTTATCTCCCATGAGTACGTTAAATGTAAGATCAACTTCAGATTCATCTTCACCATCCATTGAAACTCTGAGAAGAACTCTCTTTTCAGGATCCATGGTTGTATCCCAGAGCTGATCTGCATCCATTTCACCAAGTCCTTTGTAACGCTGAACCTTATTATTCTGGTCACGACCTACTTCATCAATTATTGAAGCAAGCTCATCATCACTATATGCATACCAGATTTTCTTATTTTTCTCCAATCTGTAAAGTGGTGGCTGTGCCAGATAAACATGACCTTGACGAATCAGATCAGGCATAAATCTATAGAAAAATGTAAGTAATAATGTTGCAATGTGCGCACCATCAACGTCGGCATCCGTCATGATAATAATCTTGTCATAACGAAGTTTCTCTATATCAAAATTCTCATGTATTCCTGTTCCGAAAGCAGTTATCATAGCCTGGATTTCTTTATTCTCCATGATATGATCAATACGTGCCTTTTCAACATTCAGGATTTTTCCTCTAAGTGGCAATATTGCCTGAGTTGCTCTGTTACGAGCAGTCTTAGCTGAACCACCAGCGGAATCTCCCTCGACTATGTATATCTCACACTTCTTAGGATCCTTGTCTGAACAATCAGCCAGCTTACCAGGAAGTGACATTCCATCAGAAAGATAATTCTTACGAGAAGCATCTCTTGCTTTTCTCGCGGCAATTCTTGCTCTCTGTGCATTTACAGCCTTTTCAATAATAGCCTTTGCAACTGAAGGATTCTGTTCAAGGAAAATAACAAGCTGCTCATTAAGAAGTGACTCTACTGCAGTTCTCGCAGGTGCATTTCCCAACTTCTGCTTGGTCTGTCCTTCAAACTGAGGGTCTTCAATCTTAACACTTATAATAGCGGTAAGTCCTTCACGAAGATCCTCACCTGAGAGATTATCATCCTTTTCCTTAAGTATTTTGTTGTTTCTGGCATAATCATTAAATACCTTGGTCATTGCAGACCTAAATCCTGTAAGATGCATTCCACCTTCAGGAGTTACGATGTTATTAACAAAACTGTTAACCATCTCACTATATGAATTATTATGCTGAAGAGCTACTTCAACATAAATGTTTTCCTTTGTTCCTTCACAATATATGACCTTATTGTAAAGAGGAGTCTTATGTCTGTTAAGATACTGAACAAATTCCTTGATACCACCCTCATAATGGAATAAATCATTTCTAGGAACATGCTCTTCAAGTCTCTTAGCAAATTCCTCATCTGTTTCATTTTCCTCTTTTTCAGGGTCTCTAAGGTCAGTCAGAGTAATCTTCAGACCCTTTGTGAGAAATGCAGTCTCTCGGAGTCTTATTCTCAAAGTATCATAATCATATATAACATCATCAAAAATAGTCTTATCAGGTTTAAATGTTACCTTAGTTCCTGTTTTATCTGTATCTCCTATAACCTTAAGATCATAGCAGATATTTCCACGCTCATATCTCTGTTTAAATATCTTTCCTTCACGAGAAACCTCAACCTCAAGCCAGTCAGAAAGTGCATTTACTACAGAAGAACCAACTCCATGAAGTCCGCCTGAAACCTTGTATCCTCCACCACCGAACTTACCTCCGGCATGAAGAACTGTAAATACAACTTCAACAGCAGGGCGTCCTGCTTTTTCCTGGATACCAACAGGAATACCACGTCCATTATCAATTACAGTTATTGAATTATCCTTGTTGATAAAAACCTGAATTTCTGTACAATATCCGGCAAGTGCTTCATCTACAGAGTTATCAACTATTTCATATACCAAATGGTGAAGACCTCTTGTAGAAGTGCTTCCTATGTACATACCAGGTCTTTTTCTTACCGCTTCCAGACCTTCAAGTATCTGAATCTGATCGGCACCATATTCTTCCTGCTTCTGTATATCTTCTGCCATTTTGTCCTCCTGAAATTATTTTAAGTTAACCGTTAATATTAACTTATCTATACCTCTTACTTAAATAAAAATAAATTATCTAAACTATTTTTCCATTATTTATCTTATAAACCTTATCTACTTCTATTCTCTTTTTTATAAAATCATCATACCCAGTACATGTTATAATGGTTTGAATTCCATTTATACTTTCCAAAAGAGCTTCTCTTCTTCTGGAATCAAGTTCTGACATCACATCATCAAGAAGCAGAACAGGATTATCATTTATTATCTTTTTTACAAGTTCTATTTCAGCAAGCTTCAGTGAAAGTGCTGCTGTTCTCTGCTGTCCCTGTGAGCCATAAACCCTTACATCATTTCCATTTATTATTACTTCGAAATCATCTCTCTGGGGACCAGTCATTGTAGAAAGATTCTTCAAATCTATATTTCTTTTTTCTTTTAGAACCTGTTCAAATCTGTCTTCTTCAACATTAGGACTATATCTGATCTCAATATTTTCATTTTCTGACGTAAGATTCTTATGAATATCCTTAATGATATCATTCATCAGATTCAGAAAATTACTTCTCTCTTTTATTATGGATTTTCCAACTGATACCAGCTGATCATCCCAGATATCAAGAGTATCACCAAGTGAAGGATTATAAGCTATCTGTTTCAGAAGATTATTTCTCTGATCAAGAACCTTGTTGAACTGAAGAAGATTTGCATAATAAATCTTACTGAGCTGGCATATCTCCATATCCATAAAATGTCTTCTCTCACCAGGTCCGTCCTTTACAACAGAAAGGTCTTCCGGAGAAAACATAATAATATTTATAAGACCAAAAAGCTCAGTTCCTCTTCTTATAGGCAGGCCATCTATTGCAACTCCCTTAGGCTTATTCTTCCTAAGATGCATATCAATTCTATGACCTACATCTCTTTTCTTAAGATTAAGTCTTATATGAGATTCTTCCTGCCCAAATCTTATAATATCTCTATCTTTTGAATTTCTATGTGATTTTGTAGTAGATGAAAGAAATACAGCCTCTAAAATATTGGTTTTTCCCTGGGCATTATCGCCATAGAGTATATTTATCCTGTCACTAAAATTTATATCAAGATTTTCATAATTTCTAAAATTATTAAGTGCCAGCGATTCTATATACATTTTAAACCTTTATCCCTTAACAGTAACTATTTTTCCATCGAACTCAAAAGTATCTCCTGGAACAAGCTTTTTACCTCTTCGGGTATCTACTTCTCCATTTACCTTAACAAGCCCGTCCTGAATTACCATTTTGGCATCTACGCCCGAACCAACAAGACCTGCTTTTTTAAGAGCCTGTCCGAGCTTTATATATTCTTCACCATCTCTAATTGTTATTGTTTCCATGACACCTCATCTTCTTTTTAATAAGCATCAGGGTTAATATTTATCGGAAGTATTATGTATGTAAATGTCTCATCAACATCTTTAATAATACAAGGACTCTTTGAATCCTTCATGTAAATATTTACCTTATCATCATCTATTACTCTAAGTGCATCCATGATGAAGGAAGGATTAAATCCTATAACTATTTCTCCACCATCTTTTTCAATCTCCATCTCTTCATTAAGAGATCCAATATTTGTATCAAGTCTTACATACAGATTATTATCATTCTTAACACTTACGATAATTGGCTTCTTGTCAGTCTCCTGAATCAGAAGAGAAGCTCTGTCGATGCATCCCATAAGCTCACTTCTATTAGCCTTAACCATAAGATCTGTATCCATTGAAAGCATGTGAGTTATTTTGAAATACTCTCCTTCAATAAGTCTAGAAACTACTCTTGTATTATCGAACTCAAAACTCAGGTTTCTATCTGAAAAATAAAGTGTAACTGTATCTTCAGCATCACCATTTATAATCTTACTAACTTCCTGAAGAGTTTTTCCAGGAACAACAGCCTTAACATCAGAGTTATCACCCTTAAGAAGTACATTTCTCATGGAAATTCTATGACCATCAAGGGAAACTACTGAAAGCTTATTATCCTTTACCTCGAAAAGCTCACCATTCATAAGTTTAGCATTTTCATTATCAGATACTGAGAAAATAGTCTGTATGATAATATCCTTAAGTCCCAGCTGAGAAATAACTACGCTCTTATCCTTATTAACTGAGAAAAGCTCTGGAAAATCATCTCCAGACCAGCATGGTATATTAAAGCGTGATTTTTCACATACAATTGAAGTTTTATAATCAGATCCAACTTCTATATCAATCTCACTATCCTGAAGTTTTCTAATAATATCTGAAAAAAGCTTAGCACTTAGAGCTATAACACCCTCTTCTATAATAGTACAGTCAATAATTGTTTCTATACCAAGATTAAGATTATTAGCAGTAAGTTTAAGCTTTCCATTTTTAGCTTCAAGAAGAATACATTCAAGAATAGGTTTAGTAGTCTTATTAGATACTGCTTTAGAAACAATATTTATTCCTGACTGAAGAACATTCTTTTTGCATTTAATTCTCATTTTATTAAGTAGCTCCTTTCGTGCCATAATAGCTATGCTTTTTCTATGTTATATATAAATAAATTATTAGTAATAATAATAGTAGGGGCTGTTGATTTGTTGAAATGTACTCTCAGCCCTTATGATCAGCCGATTTCTGATGTTTGTTATATTTTAAAATTTTTCTATTTTTGATTTAGTATGTTGTTAATTATTTTTTGCAAAATATCAGGTAATGATTCACATATAACCCTGTTAATCAACAAAACAACTGTTAATGTTTATTATTTTGTTGATAATTGATGTAGATTGAATAATATATAATAGAAGAAAAAATTAATAATATTGATTATTCATTTGGATTAATTTTCTTAATTATTACATTTAAAGTAGTTTCAAATTGTGGATCTGATTTAATTCTATCTTCTATTCTTTTAATACCGCTATAAACTGTAGCATGATCCTTACCACCAACTACTTCTCCGATAGACTGGAGGCTCTTATCTGTAAGTATTCTGCAGAGATACATAACAAGTTGTCTTGCAGTTGCGATATCCTGACTTCTTTTTTTTGACTGAATATCATCAATAGATACTTCCATGTGTTCAGAAACTGTTGATAAGATGAGTTCTGGTGTTATATTAATGTCGGTATCTTTTGAAATAATATCTCTCAGAACTTCTTTAGTAAGGTCCAGAGTCATCTCTTCATCGTTCAGTTTTGCGTATATTCTCAGCTTATTCAGGGCTCCCTCGAGTTCTCTTACATTTGAAACAATGTTCTCAGCAATGTATTTGAGAATTTCTTCCTGTTTATTTCCAAGAATGTTGATAAGTCCACCTGTTTCAGCTTTATTTCTAAGAATTGCCATTCTTGTTTCATAGTCAGGAGCATGTATATCGATAGGAACTCCCCATTCAAATCTTGATCTGAGTCTTTCATCCAGCTCTTTTATATCCTTAGGTGGTCTATCTGAGGATATAATAATCTGTTTTTTTGCTTCATATAAATAATTAAAGGTATTGAAGAATTCCTGCTGAGTTCTGTCTTTACCAATGATTTCCTGAATATCATCTATTATAAGTACATCTACCTGACGATATTTATTTCTAAAATCTTCAGTCTGATTTTTCTGAATAGCAGTGATAATATCATTTGTGAACTTCTCTGATGATACATAAAGAACATTCATAGAAGGATTATGCTGCAATATATAATGAGCAATTGACTGAATAAGATGAGTTTTTCCAAGTCCTGATTTTCCATAGAGGAAAAGAGGATTAAGTGAATCCTGACTTGGAAGATCAGCTACAGCCGTACATGTTGCATAAGCATGTCTGTTACTGTCACCAATTACGAAGTTTTCAAAAGTATATTTAGAATTGAGATTACTTCTTTTCAGAGCATTATAATAATCGGCACTATAACCAGTACCTTCATCATTAATTGAAAAGTCAGAATTATTATCAGAATTCTGACTTTTATTTTCACTTACAATGAACTTGTATTTTTCATCAATAATGAGATCGATTGAAGAATCATTGAAGAATTCTCTGATGGAGGAAAGAAGGAATAAATCGTAGCCCTTCTTCTTAAGATAATCTACCCCATGGTTACCTCTGCTTTCTTCTACATAAAAGAATATAGTATTATCCTTTATTTCATAAATGCTGAGAGGTCTGATCCATGTGTCAATTATGATATGACTTACATCATAATGAGTCTCTAATATTTTAAGGATATTGTCCCAGTTGTTTCTAATCTGCTCTTCCATATCTAATAATCACCTGTTCTGTATTTGAATAAATATTATATTACATTAGTCTTTTTATTGTACTACAAAATCGACTTTTAAACAAGTTTTTATAAAGAGCATTGTATTATATAAAAAATGTATTTATGTTAATTCAGAATTATTATGGTCAATCTGATTGTTTATAACTTTAGAGGTTATAATTGGCTAAAAATGGTAAATTGTTTATAAATCACCTTAAAAAACACCTTTTATGAGTAAGTTATCAACAATTTAACAACAAAAGGTTGATAACTTATGTCAACGTAAAAAAATTTTGTTTATAAGTAAACGGTTTAAAATGCTTATTTTACTTGACTTTTAGGCCCTATAAAAATATAATATTATGGATTTGCCTTATTTTTATGGTAAACAAGAATAAAATAATTAAAATATTTAAAAGAAAGGAAGTATAAAATTATGAAGATGACATTTCAGCCAAAGAAGAGACAGAGGTCTAAGGTTCATGGATTCAGAAAGAGAATGAGCACAGCTAACGGCCGTAAGGTTATTTCAGCAAGACGTGCTAAGGGTAGAAAATCTCTTACTGTTTAATCAATGGATAATCATTATATTCTAAGTAGAATTAATTTCTTATAAAATAATCTAAGATAAATTATTCTAATTAGAAGAAACAAAATTATAGTAAAAGTGCTATAAATTATTTCAAATTATGAAAAATATTAATTCGTTAAAAAACTCCAGAGAGTTTAGCCAGGTGTATAACCATAGAAAATCGTTGGCAAATAAGTATTTAGTGATGTACATCTTACCCCAGGACCGGATGTGCAGTAGAATTGGAATCTCTGTGAGTAAAAAGGTCGGTAATAGTGTTATTAGACATAGAATAACCCGTTTAATCAGAGAAAGCTACAGACTCCATAAAGATAAAATAAAAGATGGATATGATATTGTGGTTGTTGCCCGTAACACGGCTAAAGGAAAGAACTTTCACGATATAGAAAGTGCTTTCCTTCATTTATGTCGAATGCATAAGATACTTATAAAAGAGTTATAGTTTATAAGAGAATTTCATTATGAAAAATATTTGTATCGCTATTATCAAATTCTACAGGAAAAATATATCGCATCTAAAAGGACATGGAACCTGTATTTTTTATCCAACCTGTTCTGAATATGCTATACAGGCTTATGAAAAATATGGATTTTTAAAGGGTACTGCTCTTACAATTTGGAGAATACTCAGATGTAATCCATTTAGCAGAGGAGGATATGATCCAGTTCCATAGAGGAGTTCGGAATGATATTAACACAGACATCAGGCATTATTATGGGTCCTGTAACTAAAATACTGGGATTTATATTTAGTGCTATTTATAATTTATTTAATGGTATGGGTGTTGAATCAATAGCTCTTAGTATTGTGGTATTTACAATATTTATAAGACTTATTCTTTTCCCATTTACTGTTAAACAAACCAAATCTTCTAAGATTCAGCAATATCTACGTCCGGAATTTAATAAGATAAACAAGAAATATAAAGGCAAGAAAGATAATGAGTCTATGATGGCTCAGCAGAAGGAAACAAGAGAGCTTCAGGAGAAATACGGCATTAAAATGACTCAGGGATGCCTTACATCTATTTTACAGTTTCCTATTTTTATTGGACTTTATAATGTTATCCAGAATATTCCTTCATACGTAGGTAAAATAGGTGATCTTTATAAACCTATTGCACAAGCAATTATCAATACAAATGATTCTTATAATATTATTAAGACATTTGTAGATGAAAATAAGATTCTGAGAATATCTTCAAAGCTTGAAGAATTCTCAGTTGGAGTTGATATTACAACTGAAGCAGGTAAGAAGACACTTGATCAGGTTATTGATATTTTATATAGATGTAATAGTGATCTTTTTGGAAAGCTTAGTGATGTATTTAGTTCAAATCCTGATGTTATGAATGCTATTACACAGAATTATGATAAAATATCAAGGGTTAATTCATTTTTCTTTGGTATTAATCTTTCAGAAGCACCTGGATTACATCTTACTCCTGCGCTTCTTATTCCTATTCTTTCAGGTATCTGCCAGCTGCTTGCTATGATTGTTACTCCTATGTCTGACACTGGAGATCCACAGCAGGATGCTCAGATGAAGACAATGAGAAGAACTATGTATTTTATGCCTGTTATGTCATTTATTGTAACAGTAAATGCACCTGCAGGTCTTGGTATTTACTGGGCTACTTCTGCGCTTATCAGTTTCTTAACAACTGTATTTACAAATATGTATTATGATCATGTAGATATGGAGAAGATTGTTGAGAAGCAGAGAATTAAGGCGGAGAAGGATATAGCTAAACGTAAGGCAAGTGGTAAGAAATCATTTGCTGAGAAGCTTACTGAAGCAGCTATGGGTCAGGCTCAGGATAGTCAAAGTTCAAATGCATCTACAGCTAATAAGTTATCAAAATATGGAAATATGAATCTTAAATATTTTGAATCTGAAGGTAGTGAAGATGATGATTCATCAGACAGCAAAGAACAGGTTAATTTAAGTAAAGAATCAGATAATAATTCAATTTCAAATAGTAATAAGAAAAGTCCTAAGAAGGGCTCGCTTGCAGATAAAGCAAATGCAGTGAAGCGCTTCAACGATTCGGGGGTATAAAAATGGAATTTAGAGAATTTACAGGAAAGACAGTAGAGGATGCTATTATTGAAGCAGCTACTACTCTCGGAAGAGCAAGTTCCGATCTTGATATAGAGGTCGTTAGTAATGGAACTAGTGGATTTTTTGGAATAGGAGCTAAGCCTGCAGTTATTAAGGCAAAGGCTAAGAAGGAAGTAAATGAAGATATAGATGATGTTTTATCTAAGGCTAAAAAGCCAACACGTACAGGAAAGAAACCTGTAGCTCCAAAGAATACAGAAAAGACAGATAACAATTCTTCAGTTAAAGAAGAAGTTAAAAAGGAAGAAGCTAAGAAGGATAACTTTAAGAAAGATATTAAGAAGGACGATTTTGGAAAAGACAGCAGGAAGGATGATTTCAAAAAGGATACCTTCAACAAGAATTCATTCAAGAAGGATGATAGAAGCTTTGATGATTCATTTGATGATGAAGATATAAAGGCAGCTCAGGATAAAAATGAAAATGTAGTTATTGATGATTCAATAATTGATGAAACTAAGGAATATCTCAGAAAAATCTTTGATGCAATGGAATTAGAATCAAAGATTGACATTACTCTTGATAAACAGTCAAGAACAATGAGTATCGATGTTGAAGGACCTGAGATGGGAATCATAATCGGTAAGAGAGGTCAGACACTTGATTCACTTCAGTATCTTGTAAGTCTTTTTGTAAACAAGAAGAGTGAAACTTATATCAGAGTGAAACTTGATACAGAGAATTATCGTGAAAGACGTAGAGAAACACTTGAGAATCTTGCTAAGAACATAGCATTCAAGGTTAAGAAATCAAGAAGATCATTCACACTTGAGCCAATGAATCCATATGAGAGAAGAATCATTCACTCAACACTTCAGAATGATAAATATGTAACTACCAAGTCAGAAGGCGAAGAGCCATATCGTAAGGTAATAATCTATCCAAAGAGATATAACAATAATAATAGATAACAACAGATGTAATATTTGTAGTTAATCTATATTTATACATTTGGGATTAGTTCTCCTGAGTAAAAAAAGAAGACAGTAGGTGTTTATAACATCTACCGTCTTCTTTTTTATTAATTGTAGCTAATTACCATATAATTAATCTTGTGACCAAGACCGGAAAATTTCTTTTCGTATTCAGTCATTATATTCCCTTCATTGTATTCTGATTTATGAAGATCTCTTGAAATAGCTATTATATTCCAGTTACATTCCTTGGCCATTTCTACAGAATATTCAAAAAGGTCTATATTATCAGTTTTAAAGGTTACTCTGCCCTCTTTCTTCATTATATTCTCGTATCTTTTAAGAAATCTATCAGAAGTAAGTCTTCTTTTTGCATTTCTATCCTTAGGCCATGGATCTGAGAAGTTTAAATATATGTTATCAACTTCATCCTTATCAAATACTTTTTCAATATATTCAGCATCCATTCTTATAAAATAAAGATTAGGAAGTTCATTTTCTTCCTCTTCTCTTTTCTGAATAGCTCTGAGTAGTACACTGGAATATTTTTCTATCCCGATATAATTTATATCTGGATTTCTTCTGGCACATTCCATTATATAAGTGCCCTTTCCCATGCCAATCTCTATATGTATAGGATTGTCATTTCCAAATATTTCATGCCAATGACCTTTTTTAGATTCCTCGTCATGAATAACATATTTACTGTCTGCAATTACTTCTCTTGAACCTGGTATATTTCTAAGTCTCATTTTTTCTCCCGCTATATTTTAAATTATTTTTTTATTGAGTAAGATTTTTTATTTACTTTATTAATTATATGTCATCAAATTTCCATCAGCATCGTATGCGTCCCAGCTTGTAAAATAATCAATATCTGACTGAGCTGCATTTAAAAGAGTACTATTAAGGTCGATTCCATTAACGGTTTCACTCATATTTTTCTACAGTACATTGATCTCCTTTTTGTAATTAATACTTTTTCATAGACATACCTCGCATATAAAATATATTGTGAAATTGTTTATGTGACTATTCAGATAAAAAAATTGTACCATAAAACCTTATAAATAGCTAATAACACTTGTGCTTTTTCAAAAAAAGTAGGATAATTAGGAGATACGTACTATTATAAAGAATGGAAGCAACTTATATTTTTTAAATTTAGTTGTAAATGGATAAATATATAATGAACAAAAAATTCATTAATTTAACTTATGTTTTAATATTTCTAATTATTCTAAGTATTGTTTATATCCCTGTAAATGCAGAATCAGAAAATAATACTCAGCAGGGATTTACTTCACATCAGGTTACTGATATTGCCGGAAATGGAACTGTGACTGATGCAGCATATCTTCCTTATGATGCTCCTGAGATAAATGCACATGCTGCAATAGTGATGGATCTTGATACGGGTGATATTCTGTATGAAAAGAATCCTCATGAAAGAATGTATCCTGCAAGTATAACTAAGGTTTTAACCTGTTTACTTGCTATAGAACAGGGAAATGTAAATGATGTTCTGACAGTCAGTGATAGTGTTATGGCTCAGGTTGAAGAAGGAAGCTCCTCTATTGGTCTGGTTGCCGGAGAACAGCTGACACTTAAGGATGCACTTTATGGAATGATGCTTAATTCCGGAAATGAATGTGCTCTTTCTATAGCTGAATATATTGGCGGATCTACTGAAGGATTTGCTGATATAATGAATAAAAGAGCTAAAGAAATAGGTTGTACAGATACACATTTTGTAAATCCAAATGGACTTCATAATGAAGATCATTATACATCATGTTATGATATGGCTTTGATAGGTCATATTGCTTATCAATATCCTGAGTTTAAAACTCTTATATCATCACAGCTCTATACAATTCCTGAAACAAATAAAAATGAATCTCGAGATCTCTGGCAGGAAAACCGTCTTATTTATTCAGGTAATGGTGAATATTATTACGAATATTGTACTGGTGGAAAGACTGGTTATACTATGGATGCTCTTGCTACTCTCATATCTTTTGCAGAGAGAAATGGAAGACGCCTTGTATGTGTTGTTATGAGATGTGATCCAACAACAGAGTCATATCTTGATAGTATTAAGCTTTTTAATTTCTGTTTTACTAAATATAAGATATGTAAGCCTCTTACGGACTATGATATAAATCGTAAGAATAAGATAGAATCTGTTATTCTTGAAGATTTTTATAATGATATGGACCATGAACTTCCTATCTATGCTGTGAATCAGGATTATTCCTTCTATATAAGATCACATATTACTGATTCAGAGATAGAGAAGGAATTTGTATATCATTCTACTCCTGTAAATGGAACAGCTGGTAATATACTATTTAAATATAATGGTCAGACACTTGGTTCAACAAGTATTTCTGTTGATATACCAACTATAATAGCTACAAGTACAGATGCCATAACAAAAAAACAGAAAGAACCAAAGAAAGAAGAAAAAATAAATATATTTCTAAAAAGAGTAATTGTTATATTTCTTATATTGATTATTATTTGTCTGACAATAATTATAACAGTAAAGATACGTAAATTCATGCAGATGAGAAAGACTAAAAGAACGGTTAAATATTTCCCAATTAGTAAGGATAAGAGAAGACAAAGAAAGGAATAAAATATGTCTCAGATAAAAGATTTAAAAAGCATTATTGAGTCAAATGAAGAAATGCTAACATATTTTAACAGGCTTTTTTCAGAGCATGAAGCTACATTGCAGGAATATAAAGCCAGTCTTTTTGAAGTAAATATAAAAATAGATGAATTGAACAGAACTAAAAGTGTTTATTCATATAGTACTGATTATAGAAAAGATGTTTTTAGTCCAATCAGTGTACATAGTCCTGAAAGCGAAAAGGAAAATGAATTAAAAAAAGAAATAAGTAGTCTTACTAAAAGTCGTGAAGAATATGAATATAAGGTAAATGAAGAAACTATTTATCTTAAATCTATTGATAAAAGAATCCAAAAGCTTACAAAAGCTAAAAGGGCAATAGAAGCCATTTATTCAGATGAAGAGAAAAAAGAGGAACAGATAAAACGAGAAAAAGAAAAGAAATTCAATGAAGAATTAGCAAAGCATTTGAATAATATTCAGCTAATAAATGCATTTGATCAGCGTTTCACTTCTACTCTCCTGGATAAGAGGCTTAAAAAGGAACTGTTAAATGACAGAAAAAAGCTTGAGCTTATAAAAACACTTATAAATAATAAGCCTGCAAAGGCAAAAGCTTCTATTGAGGAGATAATAAATAATAATATAGTTGAGACAAGTATAATCGATGAGCAATTAAACAGATCAAATTATTATTTTGATGAGAAAATGCCATTGGAAGTATTTTTCCACGATTATATATCCAAGGCCAGTGATAGGCATCCAAGTATTGCTTTTGATTATACAATTGATAAGATTAACAGAACTCCTAATTATTTAGAGTATTTGTCCTTATATAAATTGCTTAATATATTTTTTGAGAATATATATAAACATTCCAAAGCAACACATGTTGAATTTGAAGTTATAGAAGATAAAGATGGTCTAAATATTACGATAAAGGATAATGGTATAGGAATAAATAAAGCAAGTTTGCAGAAAACACAATGCTATAATGGAATCAATCGTGCAAAAGAATTAATATTCCTACTATCTGGTAATATAGAGATAGAACATATGGATTCAAGAGGTACTAAAGTATATTTTTGTTTTTAATCATGAGATTCATAAATAATAATTCATAATTATAGAATAATTCATACAAATGAATTATTCTATTGTTGATTTGAATTAAAAAATTTTAATATGGAGAGATATATAATATGAAACAAAAAATTATTAACTTATTAAATGATGCAATTGAAGAATTAGATGTTGAACAGATTTCAGAAATCCTGGAACAGCCACCAAAACCTGAACTTGGTGATTATGCTTTCCCTTGTTTTCGTTTGGCAAAGGTAATGAGAAAAGCTCCACAAATGATTGCTCAGGATATTGCTGATAAAATTCCAGAGCAGGATTTTCTTGAAAGAGTTGAAGTTCTTGGAGCATATGTTAATTTCTTTACAAATAAAACTGCATTTGCTAAAGGTGTAGTTGAGAAAAGTATTGTTGAAAATTATGGTGCTTCTAAAGAAGGTGAAGGTAAAACAATATGTATAGACTACTCTTCTCCTAATGTTGCTAAGAATTTCCACGTAGGACATCTTAGAACCACTGTTATTGGTAATTCATTATATAAGATATATTCTAAACTTGGATATCATGTAGAGAGAATTAATCACCTTGGTGATTGGGGAACTCAGTTTGGTAAGCTTATAGTAGCATATAAGAACTGGGGTTCTGAGGAAGCAGTTAAGGAAAAAGGTATAGAGGAGCTTATGAGAATCTATGTTCTTTTCCATAATGAAGCTGATAAGAATCCTGAACTTGAAGATGAAGCTCGTGCATGGTTCCATAAAATGGAAACAGGTGACGAGGAAGCATTAAAAATCTGGAAATGGTTTATTGATATAAGTCTTGAGGAATTTAAGAGAATATATAAACTTATGAATATGGACTTTGATCATTTTACCGGTGAAAGCTTCTACAGAGATATGACAGATAGTGTTGTAAAAGAACTTACAGAACATGGCCTTCTTACAGATAGTGAAGGAGCTAAAATTGTAGATCTTTCAGAATATGATATGGCACCTTGCCTTATCCTGAAAAATGACGGAAGTTCTATCTATGCTACAAGAGATATAGCTGCAGTTGAATATAGAAAGAAAACATATGATTTTACTAAATGTTTATATGTAACTGGTCAGGAACAGAAACTTCACTTTGCTCAGGTATTTAAAGTAATGGAATTACTTGGAAATGAATGGGCTAAAGACAGTCTTGTACATATTCCTTATGGACTTGTAAGTCTTGGAGGTGAAAAACTCTCTTCTCGTGATGGTAAAGTTGTATTTGCTGAAGATATACTTAAAGAAGCAATCAGTAAAATACGCAATATTATAGAAGAAAAAAATCCTGAGCTTAGCAATGAAGAAAAAGATGAAGCAGCAAGAATAGTTGGTGTAGGTTCAGTTATTTTCAATGATCTCTATAATCAGAGAATTAAGGATGTATCCTTCAAATGGGAGCATATTACAAGTTTTGAAGGAGAAACTGGTCCATATGTACAATATACATATGCAAGATGCTCAAGTATATTAAGAAATGTAGATAACTTTACTCTTACATCAGATATAGACTATTCTGTTTTATCAGATGAATCATCAGTTGAACTTCTTAAAGAAATCAATAGATTTGAAGATGTAATCAAAGAAGCTTCAGAAAGATATGAGCCATCAGTAATAGCTAGATATGCAGTTGATCTTGCACAAGCATTTAATAGATTCTATACAGAAAACCGAATCGTAGTTCCAGAAGAAAATGTAAAACAAGCAAGATGTGTTGTTACATCTATTACAAGAAAGATACTTAAAGATTCATTAGATCTTCTTGGCATCGGTTGTGTAGAGAAAATGTAATAATATGACATAAGTGTCAAAAGTCAAAATGCGTTCCTGCTTGCAGGAAAAGCATTTTGACCTTATGACACGCTGAAATATTCGAAAATAGCATTTTTCTTAGAAAAATAGCGGTTTCCGTATGTCATATGGTGTCAAAAGTTACTTTTGACACCCACATCATATTATTTTTTTAATACCTATTGATTTTAAAACAATATTAATTATTATAATTATTCTATCTTTTGAAAAATGCAGAAGAAATGTTTCACATGAAACATTTCTTCTGCATTTTTATGTAATATCTTTTTTAAATTATAAAATGAATACATCCTAATATCGTAAAAATATAATGATATGTAGTAAATA
>JAILEL010000014.1 GCA_024687845.1 Eubacterium sp. | reverse complement strand
AGACTTGCTTTCCTTGAGAATAAGCAGGTGCTCAGAATGCTTTCAAAGGATGATATGAACCTGGCTGAGCTAGGTATCGGAGTAAATGGTGATGGAAATACAAGAACAGCACTGTTCTGTGTTATCCCGGATTCTGATAAGTCATACAACTTTATTATTGGAATGCTTTATACACAAATCTTTCAGGAATTATATCATCAGGCAGATTTCAACTGTGGTGGAAGACTACCAATTCATGTGACTTTTATGCTTGATGAATTTGCAAATGTCGCACTCCCAGATGACTTCTGCAGCCTGCTTTCTACTATGAGATCTCGTGAGATTTCAAGTGTGATTATCATCCAGAATTTGGCTCAGATAAAGGCTTTATTCAAGGAAACCTGGGAAACAATTCCAGGTAACTGTGACACCCTGATTTACCTAGGTGGCAATGAGCAGACAACACATAAGTACATCTCGGAACTGCTTGGTAAAGCCACTATTGATAAGAAGACTAATGGTGAAACAAGAGGCAGACAGGGTAGTTCATCAAGGAATTATGATGTGATAGGAAGAGAACTCCTGACACCGGATGAGGCAAGAAAGTTTGATAACAAGAAATGTCTTATCTTCATCAGAGGCTTTGATCCGATCGAAGATCAGAAGTTCATTCCGTTTGGCCATAAGGCATTTTCTCAAACAGAGGATGGCGGTGCTCCAGCATATGTTCATACACCAGGTGCCGGAATTCCAGATAAGGGAATCGAGATTCTTTCTAAGAAGTCACTTAAGTATTACGAGAAGTTGGCTGAGAAAGGTGAGAATGTCTTTATTGATCAGATAAAGTATGAAGATTTTCAGATTATGACCGAACTGGATATAGGAAGAAGATTTACGGAGATAGGAATGGATAAAACCATGAAAGAAGTAGAAAGTTCACTGGAGTATGTAGATCCGGAAGTTGATAAAGAATATGTGATTGATATGGATGAGGCTTTTGGAGACAGGGCTGTGGATGAATCCGAGAATGATGGTTCTGAAGATGAAGCTGAGAAAGAAAATTCTGAGGATGATGGTTCAGGCGTTGCAGCTAACAAACTATTTGGTTTTGAAGATAATAGTTCGGAAGCTAATAACAAAAGAAAAACAGATGAGACCGATGACAGTATTATGACTCGAATGACTTCCTGGAAGTATTCAGAAGAACAGATAGCAGCTCTTCATCTGGCATACAAGATCAAGATGCCAATGGAAGAAATCATGAAGTTCTTTTATCCTGATACGCCTGTCAGTGTTATGAAAGCAGCTATCAAATCATATGAGAAGAATGGCAGAGGCTGATTGTGATTCAGATACAAGCTATTCATTTTAAGTAGATATAACCGGGAGACGTCCCGATTGTATATAGCATATCGTTTCGAATATGTATTCAAAACTTTCCTCCATAACTGGGAAGCAGTTCTGCGCAGACTGCTTCCCGGAATTAAAGGAACAGCATTAAAACATATTTATATCAAAATAATAATCAGAAGGAGATGTAATAAGTTATGAAAAATACATTTAAGAACATTATTAGTAACAATGTGAAGAAGAGTTCATTTCTTGGGAATGCTAAGAAAAAGCTTGCACTTATGGCTGTAACAGCAGGTTATGTATCAACTATGATGTCATCTACTGTACTTGCTGCAGGTGGCGGTGATACAAGTACAATCACTCAGCCTCTCGATAACCTTAAGACACTTGTAATCGCAATCATTGGTGCTGTGGGTGTAATCATCCTTGCAAAGAATGTTATGGAGTTCGCCCAGGCATATCAGCAGCAGGATTCATCAACTATGAACTCAGCAATCAAGGGTATTGTGGCCGGAATCATTATGGCAGGTATCTCAACAGTGCTTTCATTTCTTGGATACTAGAAGAAAGATGATAAGTTCACAAGGAAGGAGGGACACCATTGAGCATATTCAAACTTGGTGAAAAAATCCTTGCACTGCTGGAAGCGGTATTCGGTTTCTGGAACAATCAGATATCACTTGTATTTGACCTGCTTGGCACAACTCCCGACAAGTTCAGTAATGGAGGACCATGGGCAATAATAGAAACTATCAATCCGATATTTGTTGCCGTAGGTTCCTCCTTGGTTGTTCTGTTCTTTGTCATAGGCTTTTGTGCCGAGAGTGTGGATATAAAAGATGAAATGCGATTTGAAGTGATACTTAGGATGCTTATCAGGTTAAGCATCTCAGAATGGTTTGTAGCAAATAATGTAACGGTAATGAAGGCGTTCTTTCAGACAATCGGTAATTTGGTA
>JAILEL010000450.1 GCA_024687845.1 Eubacterium sp. | reverse complement strand
TTATATATATCGACAACCTGACGTATCTTATAACGGTTGTTTTTATAAAGTTTAAGAAATTCATTACTATTATTATATTTAATCAGATCCAGGCGATGAAGATTATTGATTTCAAGAAAATCTTTCTTCATTTCTCCTACTGTAATCTCTTTGCCCCAGAAGGAATTCTTGACAGCATTATTATAATCAACTCTGGCATTTATAGCGGATCTGTGGAAATTCATGATTTCCATCTTTGGAGTATCCTTCTTGATGAATTTATTCATATTCTTAGTGATGTCATCAGCACTAAGATTATCGGCACCAAGCTTTTCATCAATCTTTCTAAATTCCTTAGATATTTTGTAAGGCTCTCTGTTATGAGACTCTTCAAGACCTTCCGCAACAACTGGCTGCATAGTTTGAAGAACGAAAAGATTCAGATCATCTGCAGCCTTTAAACGTGTGTATTTGTCACCCGTTGCTCCAAGAATTCCACGTCGGCCATCCTCATGAAGTGCGTATGGATTCTTTTTTGAATTCTTCTTGGCATTTTCATACGCAAAAGATTTCTGACGCACATCTTCCATTATAGTAGCAAGGCGTTTATAATGCTCTTCATTTAAACCTTCATAGCTATAATATAAGGTAAGAAGATTTCTGCAGGTGGTTGCAGATTTATACAGTGCTTCATTTTCTTTACTGAAACCAGAACTTATCATAGCGCCACCACCTGTATGGAGATCTTTTCGATATTTATCTATTTTTTCAATCCAGTTATTCAACTGCTTCTTTGTAATCATATTTTTTTCCTCAAAAATAATTAAAATTAAGTATCTGAATTCAGTATAACACCCAAAGCGCAACATAACTGCAACAAATAATGCCTATTAGAAACAAAAAAATTACAAAAGAATAAAAAATTTTTTAAAAAAATGAATTTTGTGTTGCGCATTTGTTATGTTTTGGGTTGTATAATGAGCTCAGATAAAGCAAATAAACGACAACAAGTTTAAGGAGCTAATAAATATGCAGAGGGTATTTTAAAATATATAGTGGCAATTGAAGATCTGACTCTTAAAGTTTAGTCGGATCTCAACTGTCGCAAATGGAGAGGAGCGTTGAATATGGATATTACAGCTAAAATAAGTTTCGCAATAGTTGCAATAGTTATCATAGCTCTGGTGATTAAAAAACTTGTAAGTCTTGGAGTCAGAATACTTATGGGAATACTAACAATAGTATGTATCATATTTATAACTCCAAAGATTAATACAATTCTAATAAATAAAATCAGTAATTATGGAATAATCGAACGCAAACTAAGTGAGATAGTAGATGGGGATATGAATACCAAAGTAAGAAGGGATTACGAACTCGAGACGGGACAGAAACTGGAAGATGAGTCGATTCTCGAAACCTTGAAAGCTGAGACCTTCAAAATTGATTATAATCTCTGTGATGAAATGAACATTCTGCTGAATGCAGGTTTCCCACAGGGAATTAACAATACATTACTTTTAAACTTTTCGGATATCGGTGGAGCTACAATAGAAGCCGATTCACCTGCTGATTACGTCGCTAAGTTCTTCGTAATCAGAATAACAAACCTGATATCACTCCTTGTAGGATTTGGAGTTTCAACCAGGTTATTTGGATAAGCCTAATAGTTTCATGTTTAAAACCTTCCTATAAAAAGATGACAGTTGATGTAAAAGTCAGCTGTCATCTTTTTTCTCAAGAAAATTACCAAGAAATAACATAATATATACTCGTTCCTTGTAAATAATGTAGATTTTAAAGAATTATTTGAACCACTTATGGAATGGTGTTATAATCCCGTTTTCGCCACTTGATGAAGATTCAAAGAGGCGCAACTCCGCACAAACATTGGAGTTACGCCTCTTTTATAGTGTTTTATTTTGTTGTATGGGAACTTTAAAATTATTATAAATTTCTGCTTTTTTTATTAAGTTCTTTTGGTTTGTAGTACTTCTTGTCAAGGCCAAGATCAAATACTGCATTTAAAGCAGTGCATGTCTGAGAACCTGTATATGTGGATAGATAATACATATCTTCAACATTTACAACATCCATATTTCTTAATGTATCTATAATGTTATCTGTTGTACAGTGTGTCCCATAACGATCAAGTTTTGTTTCTAATAGTCTATATATAAGAAGTGCTGTATAACAGATTAAGAAATGTGCTTTTATTCGCTGCTCTTTTTGATGATATATTGGTCTTGCATCTAAGTTGGTTTTCATTACTCTAAAACAATCTTCGATTTTGTATCTTTTTGAGCTGATATCCATTATTTCTTGGACTGATGCATCTACATTTGTTGCAAGGGCATAAAAGCCATCGTATTTTTCTTCTTCTTCAATTCTGCTAGTATCAAGTTGATAAGTATCTTCAGCTTTTTCACCTTTTTCACCTTCTTTGGTGGCAGATAATCTCTTGATGAATCGTGTTACATCATTTGGTCCTTTTTTATATGTTTCCGGATCAATGTTTTCTAGCATTTTTTTTGCACGTTCAATCTGCCTATTTCTTATATATCTTTGGTATTCCATTACTTTTCTTGAAAATGTAATTATGATACGCTGCTTTAGAATACCTTTTGATTTGACTATTTTTGTATTTCCGTTTTTATAAGTTTTTACTTCAGTCAGACCTAAATCGATTGCTTTATCTGCGTCGATTACTTTGTAAATGATGTCATTATAATGATTAAGATTCTCATCTTTTTTTCTATCGAAAGATTGCATTTCTTTTAGAGACATAGGCTCATTGTTTGACAGAAGTCTATAATCAAAGTCATTAAATACAGCTTTCTGTAGCGTTTCAGATAGTTTTTTTATCGATTGTGTTACGATGAATGCGTGTCCCCCCATTGAATTAAAGTTTCTGATATGAAATGAACCGAGTCCTGCATCAGCAACGTATATAAATCTTTTACCTTTCGTCATTTGTATCAATTTTTGTTCAAGAGGAATGGTAGTAGTTTGTTCGTTATCAGAACCAGGGACAATACACATCGAAAGCGGTATTCCATCTGAATCCATAAATAACCCCATTTCAACAATAGGAGTGTTACGGTGTTCTTTAGAAGGTCCATATTTACGGAGACCTTTTATTAATTCTCCGGTGATCTCGTCATAATAATCGGAGTCATCTGTTTCTATCTCTGTATAAAAATTAGAGCAGTCATAGTAGCAAACAGAGGTATTTCTTTTGATTACATTATTACTGTTCTCGTATAAATGTGAAATGTAATCATCAAAGTTTTCGCTAAGGATATCCATCATTTTGAGTGCTTGCTTATGTGTAAACTCTGGTGATTCAAAATATTTAGATAATTCATTACATGAATGTAACTTTGAACCTGGACTAAGGATTCTATCGTATGTAAGAAAACGATTAATAAGATCAGGATCAAAGGCAATCTTAGAGTCTTCAGTTACCTTTTTAAAAAAGGAATCAATACAAAGATCATTATAAATCTTCTGAAGAAAGAAATAACCAATGTTACGTTTTGTAGTAGCGGAAGCAAGGTCATCAGTTGCCTTAATCTTTTCGGCAAAATCAATCGTCACCTCCATCGTGACCTTATTATTATTCTTTGCTTCTTCGTTATATTTTGCGACCATTTCTTTTGCGTATGCAAGAGGATCATCAGTAATCTTAAGAAGTTCAGAATGCTTTCCAATACGTTTAATGTTCTTAGTGGTTGTTTTCTTTCCGTTTCTGAATCCCTGTTGGATAAAGTAAGTAGGATCTTTTGATTTTCTATCATAATTAAGCTTCATAGTCTTATTATACCACAAAATACAACACCGTACAACACTTTATTTTGCGGATTTGACAAAAAAAATAGCCCTCAAAGGGCATATATAGTGGATTATTCAATTTAAAGGTATTAAACAAGTGGCGAAAACCCGGATGTAAAAGTCAGCTGTCATCTTTTTTCTCAAGAAAATTACCAAGAAATAACATAATATATACTCGTTCCTTGTAAATAATGTAGATTTTAAAGAATTATTTGAACCACTTATGGAATGGTGTTATAATTCAAGGTACTCATGTTTATGGATTTCATTTTGCGATTTTTTAAAGGACTAATGAGACGTGTTCATCAAATAGTCCTAAAGTATCTATAATATGTTTTATTTAACAGGAGGAAGAGAAAGGTATTATGAAAAAAGTAAGAGTTTTTTCTCTGCTTTTAGCGCTTGCAGTAATTATGACATGCATTTGCATCCCTTCATATGATACTCAGGCAGCTAAGAAGGTTAAAAGCGGATGGAAACAAGATGACAAAGGTTGGTGGTATGTACTGCCAGATGGTTCTTATCCAACAAAAAAGTGGATGAAGATCAAGAATAAGTGGTATTACTTCGATAAGACTGGTTATATGGTAACTGGTTGGAAGAAGATTAAGAACAAATGGTACTATATGTATAAAACAGGTGCCAGAGCTCAGAAGAGATGGATCAAGAACAACTATTTAAATAAGAATGGCGTATGGGTAAAGGCTAAATGGAATGGCAAGGTTTATCCTGTTAAGTCAACTGATGATCCGCTCAGCTTTGCTCCTACACTTAAGAAGAAAAGAGGCTGGTTCAAGCTTAATAAGAAATGGTACTATTATAAGAAAGATGGAACTCCTTATAGAGGATGGGTTAAGTATAAGAATGAATGGTACTATCTCAAGCACGACGGTGAGGCCTATAGTGGATGGCTTAAGGATAATGGTAACTGGTATTATCTGAACGATTCTGGAAAGATGAGAACCGGTTGGATCAATGTTAATGGTAAGTATTATTATCTCAACAGTGAAGGTATAATGCAGACTGGTTATGTAACAATTGACGGAATAACCTATTACTTCGGCGATGATGGAGTTATGAGAAACACAGCTCTTACGAAGGCACAGGGTTATTCAAGTGCTACCGGCTACCTTATTATGGTAGATAGAGGTGCACATATGGTTTATATCTTTACAGGTGGACAGGGTAACTGGTCAACCTTAAAGAGCTTCCAGTGTACAGACGGTGTTTCAACACCTACCGGAGAATTCACAGTAGGAAGTCATACATATCATTTCGGTGAAGAGAAGGGTTATACCTGCTGGTATGCAACTCAGATAACAGGAGACTTCCTGTTCCACTCAGTTCTTTATAATGTAGGAAGTATGACAGATATTCAGGACGGAAGACTTGGAATCACAGCATCACATGGATGTATCAGACTTCATATCGATAATGCTAAGTGGATATATGAGAATATTCCTTCAGGAACAAAGATTGTAATATACTAAATATTTAGTAACTGTATTACGTGTACGGACGTTCCGAATATTTTTTGAAGCACATATTGCACAATTAAAATATTTGAAAAGATAAAAAGACGGTTGGTTATTCCAGCCGTCTTTTTAGTTATCGTGAATAGTAAGCTGTACTTTGCCAAACTATATTGAATAAATAAGTTTATTTTTGTAGAATAAAAAAATGAACCTTTATTATTTTCACTACAATACATAGATAGAACTAAATATTTATTTATGCGAAAGGAAGGAAAAATGAAGAAGGATGTTATGGGTATTATGAAGAAAAGAAGCTTAGGGGCTTGCAAGGTTTTGGCATCATTATCACTTGCAGTAGTTTTGTCTGTTTCGAATATTTCATTAACTAATGCGTCTGGTAGTTCACCAAGGTTCGTGCAGGCTGAGTCATCAGATGCAGATTATTCTACTTCAGAAATGACAAGTGACACTACTGCAATTCAGGACTTTTCTAAGTCAAAAAAATCAGTTGTAAATCTCTCAATATCAATTCCTGCTGGTGCTATGGTTAAGGGTGATACAAAGAAACTTACTGTTCTGCCGAAGGGTACTAAAATTAAAGCTTACAAATCAAGCAACAAAAACGTTATCGCCGTAAGTAAAAGTGGCAAGCTTACTGCACTTAAAAGCGGCAATGCAACAATTACAGTTGTTGCTGCAAATGGAAGTAAGGCAAATATCAAAATCAAGGTTTTTAAGAAAAACAGTGATATGATTGTAAATCGTAAGATTAAGGGCAAGAAAGCACTGTGGCATATAAAGAATGATAAGGTCGTAAAAAAAGCTGGATTTGCTACTGACGGAATCAACTGGTACTATACAGAAAAAGGCCAGGTTAGTAAAAAAACAGGTCTTTTTTCCGGTAAGGTAAATGGAGTTAAGGCGAAATGGTACGTGAAAAAAGGCAAGGTATGCCAGGATTATTGTGGCGCATTTACCTCAGGTAACAAGAAATGGTTTATTAAAGACGGCAAGGTTAATGAAAAACTTGCAGGAATATTCCATGCGAATGGATATACTTACAAAGTGAATAATGGAATAATTACGAATGCAGCAAAGGGTGAAATAGATGGCTTTGTTGGCGATGAGATAGAACTTACAGAAGGAAAAACAGCATATATCGGAAGTACGAAGCTTTCAATATTTTTAGGTTCGATCTATAGTGAACCAGCTAATAATTATTCTAATGGAATATGTACATTAAATATAAATAACGAAGAGATAGAAGTTCAACTTATGAAT
Source organism: Eubacterium sp. (assembly GCA_024687845.1). The sequence continues at coordinate 17,409 of JAILEL010000450.1, read as the reverse complement.
GAAGATGGTAAAAAAAGTGTTACCACTTCAAAGTTTGTAAAGGATTATAGGGTTGAATACATAAGACAGAAGGGTAAAAAGTTATATATTAAGCTGAATAAGAGAAATGGAATCAAAAAGCCTATGTCCATCAGTGGTAAGGCCACTGACCGTTATACAACAAAGGATTTCGAATATATAGAATCAGATAATATTGTTGTATTTATGACAAAGGGAGTCAGCTTCGACGGAAATCTGCTTGTGGAATGGGAAAAGCAAATGAAATGTGCAGAGGAAACTTCCGGATTCCAAAGAATCAAGAATAACGCTTGGAATTATTCGGGATTTATCTTTGAAATGAAGAACATATTTGGAACAGATGTATTTGAAGGGGTGGATCCAGAATTTAAGAAACTGCATATATATATAAATGATAAGATTTATCCTCAGTGCGGTGCTTACAAGGACAGCTATAGCAATATAGTACTGAATTCAGATTATCTTGATGTAAATAATCCAAGCCGTTTCGAGACTGCGTTTCTTCATGAGTATTCACATTATCTCCATCTGACCCAGGGAACACCTTTCAATGTAATATTAAATGAAGGTTTTGCTGCATATAATGAAATGAAATCAGCGCGTAAGCTTCTTAGTAAGAATGAGGTAGACGATGAGAAGTTCCATGAAGACTATCTGTTTGGTTATCTCGTAGATCAGGGTTCTATTACAGAACAGAATGCAGAAAGCATATTTATTAATGGCTATCCTGATGGACCAACACATGGAAATAATTATAATTATGGATGCATGTTTATGGAATATCTGGTACAGACCTATGGAGAAAATGCATTCAAAAACCTTTTCAAGGAAGGCGATAAAATGCTGGAAAAACAGATGGAAACATCAAACTTTGGTGATCTGACGGGTGAAAATACGGCAATACTTCTTAAGAAGACATATTCAGATACCATTTTTAAAGACTTTGCAAAATGGCTTGAAGCAAACCCACAGTGGACTAGAGAGCCACAGACTTACGAGTAAAAAAGTAAAAAATGTATTTTGATTCAACTTTGTTATAGGAATTTCTGATATTGAGGGAATTACTTTCCCTCAATATACAGAATATACTGTTCTAACTCTGATTTAGAGAGTTTATTATCTTTTATAGTGACGGCACTGATCTTGTATCCGCTGCCGTCATTTTTATTTGTAAAAACAATAGTTGTTGGAACACGGTTATCGGTTACTGGATTCAGAGTTTCAGTATAATCGATTTTACCAGTTCCGGAAAATGTTACTAGAGTATCATTCTTTTTATTACTAACTTCTACATCTTCAATTGTAATCCATTTTGGAAGATAGTTGATATATTTCTTACCATTCTCATCGTTTTGCTCAAGAATGTCTATAGCACTGTGACGGGTAGTGTTATCTTCTATTTTAATCAGATCTCCGTATTTTGTATAAGTTTGCCCAAAGGTTACAAATGTCATGACGAAGGCAAATACGAAAAGTATACTGCAAAGAATTCCAAAGCCGGCGCTGTCATTTGCCAGTTTGTTTCTATAAGGCGGATATGCTATAGGAACAAGAAGTGCGATGACAAAAAGAGTCGCTTTTTTTTCTATTATGTTGTTATAAACAAGGATTGCATCGATAATGAGATAAGCATATAGCACTGCAAGTGATATTTTTACACCACCGAGATTATAGAGGATATCAAGCTTATCTCCAGTAATGAGAAGTACAAGCATAACAATAACAAATGCAAAAGCTGCGTACATTAAGACTTCTGATACTCTGAGAAACCTTGCAGTATCAGCTTTCTTTTCCTGTGTGGTTTTAGCTAATGCTTCCTCGGCTTCTCTTGCACTTATGTGAAATGAATTCTTTTCGATATTTTCATCCCATTCTTCGATAACATTATCTACATATCCGGAATTGGTACCGGTTCGGGAATAATCATCACTGTATTTTTTTCTGATAGGGTCCTTACGTTTGGGTTCTTCTAAGACACCATCTCCGGTCAGATCAAGCTCTGCATCACCATTATTAGGAGTTTTCTTAAGTTCCATTTGTCTATCCTCTCTTTTATAAACTGCTGAACGTGACTGCAGTTTATATCTTACCACAGCTAAGTATCGGTTGTAAATCGCACTGTTTTTTGGGCTAAACGTGAATTGAAAATTGAAAATTTTATTTTTTAATATTTTTTAATCTTCATTTAAGCTTGACTATTTATTATGTGCACATAGACAGGAACAAGCCATCCTGAAAACCTTTTCACAATGAAGTAATTTTAGGAAGGAGTGGATAATATGGCACAAACATTTAAAAGACTTGAAATCAAATATCTCTTGAACGATAAGCAGTACAGTCAGCTCCTTCCGGAGTTACTGAAAATAGCTGAGGTGGATGAATATGGAAAATCCAGAATTAATAACATCTACTATGATACACCGGATTTCAGAGTGATAAGGACTTCGCTTGAGAAACCAGTTTATAAAGAAAAACTAAGGCTGAGAACCTACGGTGATACAACTGATATGACAAATGCATTCGTTGAGCTTAAGAAAAAATATCATGGTGTTGTATATAAAAGAAGAATCTCAGCCGGTTATCTGGATTCACTGAAGTATCTGGCTGGTGATTCCGAGCTGATGAGTAGTATGGATAAAGAGAATGAACCCTTTGACAGATTAGATAAGGGAATGGACAGGGACTTTGATATAAGAGAGATTCAGGCAGAAAGCCTGAGAGCATTAAAGGAAAAAGAAAATGGATTAAGAAAATCTCAGGTTAAAGATGAAATAGATGAATTCATTAAGGCTTACGAAGGCTTAAGACCAGCAATGATAATAGGATATGACAGAATTGCGATGGCAGGAAGGGAAGACAAAGAATTCAGAGTTACATTTGACACTAATATAACCTGGAGAACTACTGATATCGATCTTCGGAAAGGAACAGATGGTCAGCAGATTCTTGAACCGGGACAGCATCTGATGGAAATAAAAATACCACTTGCATTTCCACTTGAACTCTCAAGGAAAATGAGTGAGCTTGGAATCTTTCCAGTTTCTATATCGAAATATGGAAGAGCATACATAGCAATGATTAAAGAGGCTCAGATCAGGTATAGTAACGCATATGAATATGAAGAAGCAAGTGGAATTTACGATATTGCAGCTTATTCGCTGCTTCATACAGGAATGCTTGCAGTTCATGGAGCATGATAGAAAGGAGAGATGACTTATGTTAAATACTATATTTGAATCAATTATAAATTCAGGAGAATTTACGGCGACAGCATTTTGCGAGATTATTTTTGCAGCACTGGTATGCGGGCTTATTATAGCAGGAACCTACATGATTAAGAACAAATGTTCTAAGAGCTTTGTAATAACGCAGGTTCTTCTTCCATCAATTGTGGCATTAGTAATAATTCTGGTAAATGGGAATATCGGAGCTGGTGTTGCTGTTGCAGGAGCCTTCAGTCTGGTCAGATTCAGATCAGCAGCTGGAAAGGGACAGGAAATAACAAGCATTTTCCTTTCTATGGCAGTTGGCCTTGCACTTGGAATGGGTTATATCGGGATAGCAGTTATATTCTCGATACTGATAGCAGGAATCAATCTGATACTTAATGTAACAAACTTTGGTGGTAAGGAAAATGAAGAGAGAATGCTTAAAATAACAGTACCTGAAAACCTTGATTTCGAGGAGAGGTTTGATGACATTTTCAGAAAATATCTGGAAAGCTTTGACTATGACGAGGTTAAAACAACAAATATGGGCAGCCTTTACAAGATAACCCTGAAGGTCATAGTAAAATCAGATGCATCAGTTAAGGAAATGATAGATGAGATTAGAAAAAGAAATGGGAATCTTGAGATCAGCCTTGGAAGGCCAGTTAGTACTGTAGATACTCTGTAATGCTGTAGATTTTCTTCAGAAACGGAGTAATCCGTATGATCTACATAGAATTCTTAGATAAACCTGAAAGAAGATTTAGTTAGATTAGGAAATAAAAAAGTTCAGAAGGAGGATACATTATGAAGAAACGTGGAATGATCATAACAAGTATGTTAATTATAAGTTTAATGATGTCTGGCTGTGGTACAGCTTTAGATAATAATGAAAGTAGTAATAATAGAAATTCAGTATCGGCAGCTGAAGCAGCATCTACAGAAGAAAGTGTAGCAGATGAGGCTTCTAAGGGGGAAAGTACAGCTTCTGATGAAGACGGTGATTCAAAGGCTGAATCTCTAAATAGTAGTAGGGATAATACAACAGAGAACAGTACAGTAGTAGGAAATTCAGTGGCTGATGAAACTACTATTACTGAGATGTTCACAGATCGTGACAGAGATGCTTCTTATGATGAAAGTGAAGCCATAAATATAAAACTCAATCAGACAACTGCGGCTATAAGCGATGCATCCTCAGGTTCATCTAAAAATACATCTGATACCTCGGCAGTTAGTATTGATGGAAGTCTTATTACTATTAAAAAGGAAGGGGTTTATGTTTTTTCTGGAACTCTTTCGGATGGTCAGATAGTTGTAGATGCAGGGGACAGTGATAAGGTTCAGATAGTTCTAAACGGTGCAGATATAACCTGCTCGAACAGCGCATGCATATATGTAAAGAATGCGGACAAGACTTTTATTACACTTGCTGATGGAACTACGAACAACCTGTGTGATACTGGCACAACCTATGAAGCAGATGGTGAGGAAAGGGTTGATGGAGTTATTTACAGTAAGGATGATGTTACATTTAATGGACAGGGAAGTCTTAGCATAAATGCAGGCTATAATCATGGAATAGTAGGAAATGATGATGTGAAGATTACTGCCGGAACTTACACAATTACGGCAACGGGTAAGGGCGTTAAGGCAAATGATTCTATCCGTGTTCTGGATGGCAATATCAGCATAAGCAGCAAAGACGATGCTCTTCATACTAGTAATGGAGATGAGGATGGAAAAGGTTACATCTATATTGCAGGTGGTACATTTGACCTTAGTTCAGAGGATGATGGCATCCATGCAGAGAAGGATCTTACGATTGATGGCGGTATAATAAATGTAGCAAAGAGTTACGAAGGTATTGAGGGCGCGACTATCACGATTAATGGCGGAGATATCGATGTGGTAGCGAGCGATGATGGAATGAATGCAACAGGGACCAGTCAGACTGCAGCCGCGACAGAAAGTGGAAAGGATGCATTTGGCGAATCAAGTCCTTTTGATGTAAATCAAGCTTCTAATAATGATGGTTCAGCGCCAAGTATGGATGACAAGGAATGGGATTTTGACGGTAAGTTCGGCCGCGGAATGGGCGGTGGCGGAATGATGGATGCAGTTGAGGATGCGGTTCTTACCATAAATGGTGGAGACATCTATGTAAATGCATCTGGTGATGGTATCGATTCAAATGGTTACCTTTATGTATATGGTGGAACTACAGTGGTCGATGGACCGGAAAATGACGGAAATGGATTCCTTGACACAGGTTATGAGGGTATTATCTATGGTGGAACTATTATAGCAGCGGGCTCCTCAGGAATGGCAGAAACCTTCTCAGCAGAATCAAAAGAGTACAGCATCCTTTACAACTTCAGTGAAACACTTTCAGCAGGAACCCAGATTCAGCTACTTGATAGCTCAGGGAATGTAATAAGCACGCATACTACTGCAAAAACAGCTAATTCTATCGTTATTGCATCTCCTGATATAAAAGAAGGAAAATATACAATTAAGGCAGGTGATAGTGAAGAAGAAATAACAGTAAGCAGTATATCCACAAGCGCTGGAGCAGCAGGAGGCTTCGGAGGTGGATTTGGCGGAGGCAATATGGGTGGTAACACATTTGATGAGAACTTCAACCCACAGAATGAGAATGGAACTGGTTCAGATGAAGAAACAGAGTATTATTAAGAGGTGGACTTGGAATGCTTTTCGAACTAACCGTGAGTAGTAACAGAGAGTAAGGATGGAGGTGATAGAAAGCGAACGATTTACAAGTAAATTATTAGATGATACAATAGGTAACGATTTGATTTTTTCAAACCGTTACCTGTTTGTATTTTTAAATGGCGGCAATTACTTATTGCTATTTTACATGTTGACAATTACCAATTGGGGGCAGATAGATGAGTGAGGATTTATATGCTTCACAATTTATGAATCAGGACTGGTATGATAGGGAAAAGTATTCCGGTGATTCGGGATATGGGGATTCTTTTCGTGCGCTGAAATCTCAGATTGACTATAATTATAAGCGATATAAAGAACAATTAGAGAGTCTTGAAGATAGAAAGGCTGCGCTTGTAAAGGATAAGAATGATAGTTTCAATATGTTTCTTATGATTCTTTTTGCTCCAGTGGTGATATTTCTTCTGATGGAGCTTTTCACTTATCTTGGCTCAAAACATGGATTTTTCGGTCTTTTTGCAATCACATTTCTTGTAATGATTCCTATAGTAGTTGTAATTTGTGAATTTATGCTTCTACCTGCTGCAGCAAGAAATCTTGTAAACAATCTCTACCGTGTAAAGGTTATGAATCTTCCAAGTACTGGCTTTAAACATGGAAAACCAAACAATATGAATAATTCCGGCAGAGGTGGAAGCTGGAATAATGGAGGTCAGATTATTACATTTGTGGATGAAAAAAAATATCTTCTGGCAAGGATTAGTGAGATTGAAGCCTTTAATAGAAGAATAGAGAGCTTCGGACTGGATCAAAAGGGGGGCAAGTTCAAACTTGGCGTTGCATCAGGTGAACTCTCTGCCTCTGATATGAGAATCCTTGAAGAAATGAGAGAACTCTCTGTATTTCGAGACTATAAAGCAACAGTTTCTGAAATCAAGAGAGAGGCGGGCTATTCCTGGTTTCTGATAGGCTTTGGAATTCTGGTTGGAGTAATAACTGCTATTTTGGCATTCCTTCTAAAATAGCAATCAAAGCTTGAATACATTAAATATTTAAGTTATAATAGCGCTTGGTTGTCTCGGAGCAGACGACACACATTTTAATACTGGAGTCGTATCGAAGTGGTCATAACGGGGCTGACTCGAAATCAGTTTGCCGAGTTATCGGCACGCGGGTTCGAATCCCGCCGACTCCGCTGGTAAAAAAGGGCTGAATCTAATAAATTTTTAGGTTTAGTCCTTTTTTATCATAGAACTGAATAATGTAAACTTGAAAAAAATAAAAACCTATGATAACATAAGTTAATTTTTCAATTTATGAAAACTATAAGTCTTACAAGAACTTATCAAGATTAAAAGGAGTGGTAGCATGTACAAGATTGTAAAAAAGCAGTCTCTTAATCCTACGGTTACTCTTATGGAGATTGAGGCTCCGCTCGTTGCCCGCAAGGCTGAGCCAGGACAGTTTATAATCTTCAGAGCAACTGAAGACGGTGAGAGAATTCCTCTGACCATAGCAGGATATGATAGAGACAAAGGTACGGTAACTATTATTTTCCAGATCGTTGGAGCTGGAACAGAGATTCTGAATTCTTTGGAGGTTGGTGACTTCGTTCACGACTTTGTGGGACCTTTGGGAAATGCAACTGAGACAGATGGCCTTAAGAAGGTTGCTGTTGTAGGTGGTGGAGTTGGTTGTGCTATAGCATATCCAGTAGCAAAGAAGCTTCATGATATTGGTTGCGAGGTTACTTCGATAGTTGGATTCAGAAATAAAGATCTGATAATTCTCGAGGATGAGTTCCGTGCTGCTTCAAGCAAATACATTCTTATGACTGATGATGGTTCAGCAGGAGAAAAGGGTGTTGTAACAGCACCTCTTGAAGAGCTTATTAAAAATGGTGAACAGTTTGATGAGGTTATCGCAATCGGACCACTTATTATGATGAAGTTCGTTGTTATGACTACTAAGAAATATAATGTTAAAACTGTTGTCAGCATGAATCCTATTATGGTTGATGGAACAGGTATGTGTGGTTGCTGCCGTCTTACAGTTGGCGGAGAAACTAAGTTCGCATGCGTAGATGGTCCAGACTTTGATGGATTTGAGGTTGACTTCGATGAAGCTATGGCAAGAGGTGGCATCTATAAGCCATTCGAGCTGAAGGCTAGAGAAGAAGCCTGCAATATGCTGAAAGCAAAGACTGATGATGCACAGTCAGGAAAGGGGGAATAGAGCTATGCCAAATATGAGAATGGATAAGAATCCTATGCCTTCGCAGGATCCTGATGTAAGAAATAAGAACTTTGAAGAGGTTGCTCTTGGATATACTGAGGAGCAGGCTCTTGATGAGGCAGCAAGATGCCTTAACTGTCCAAAACATCCATGTATGGATGGTTGTCCAGTTCAGATATCAATTCCTGAATTTATTCAGAAGATAGTAGAAAAAGATTATGAGGGAGCTTATCAGGTTATCAACCGTTCAAGCTCACTTCCGGCTGTCTGCGGACGTGTATGTCCTCAGGAGAGACAGTGCGAATCTAAATGTGTTCGCGGTATCAAGGGTGAACCAGTTGGAATCGGACGTCTTGAAAGATTTGTAGCAGACTGGCATAACAAGAATGTTACAGAAGCTCCTGAGAAGCCAGAACCAAATGGTCACAAATGTGCTATTATCGGTTGTGGTCCTTCCGGTCTTGCTTGTGCATCAGACCTTGCAAAGAAGGGTTACGATGTAACAATTTACGAAGCACTTCATACTGCTGGTGGAGTTCTTGCTTATGGAATTCCTGAGTTTCGTCTTCCTAAGGCAATTGTTCAGAAGGAAGTAGATGGACTTAAGGCACTGGGAGTTAAGATTGAGACAAATGTAGTTATTGGTAAATCCATTACTATAGATGAACTTTTTGATGAATTCGGATATGAGGCTGTATTTGTAGGATCAGGCGCAGGTCTTCCAAGATTTATGAATATTCCTGGTGAGAACCTGAATGGCGTATATTCTGCAAATGAGTTCCTTACAAGAATTAATCTTATGAAAGCATTTAAGGGAGGCTCCAATACACCAATTGAGCATCCTAAGAAAGCGGTTATCGTTGGTGGTGGAAATGTAGCAATGGATGCTGCTCGTTCAGCTAAGCGCCTTGGAGCGGACGTAACTATCGTTTACAGACGTTCAATGGAAGAACTTCCTGCACGTAAAGAAGAGGTTGAGCATGCCATCGAGGAAGGAATAGTATTCAAGCTTCTTAATAATCCTATCGAAGTAGTTGGAGAAGACGGCAGAGTTAAGTCAGTACGCTGTCAGGAAATGGAGCTTTCAGAACCTGATGAATCCGGTCGTAGAAGCCCAGTTCCTGTTGAAGGAAAGATAAATGAGATCGAAGCTGACTGCTTTATCGTTTCAATCGGAACCTCACCTAATCCACTTATTAAGAATACAACTGAAGGCCTGGATACCAATAAGCGTGGCTGTATAGTTGCAGATGAGAGCGGAGCAACAACAAGAGAAGGCGTATTCGCTGGTGGTGATGCTGTAACAGGCGCAGCTACAGTAATCCTTGCTATGGGTGCTGGTAAGAAGGCGGCTGCAGCAATGGATGAGTATATTCAGAATAAAGCATAATTGGGTATTAAATAATCTTCATGAAAAATGCAATTCGACAGAAATTGTGTATTATATACAAAAACATTTGGCAAAAATGTCTGATTGCAATAGTTACCTTTTTTTGAGATAATGAAGTTTACAGGGAAAAAGGTAATAGAATTAAGTTATATTTTTATGAAGGAGGTTTTCGTAACATGAAAACAAAAAAGAGACTTTTTAGTTTCCTTCTTGCACTCGCAACTGTACTTGCACTTATTACAGTTCCAGCTAAGAAGGTAGAAGCAGGATCAGCTCCAGCTAAGGTAAGAACAGTAGTTTGCTATCAGTGGGAGCCAGATACAGGCAATCCAGTAATTGCTTGGAAGGGTGTTTCTGCAGATGGTTATCAGGTTGAGATTAAGACACTTGGTGGAAAGTTAGTTAAGAGAGTAACAACATCAAGCACAATGTATTACTTCTATAATCTTAAAACAATCAAGAATGCTGGTTTTAAAGTTAGAGTTAGAGGTTACAATACTGTAAGTGGCAAGAAGAAGTTTGGTTCTTGGTCAGCTGCTAAGGTAATCGTTCCTCAGGCAAAGGCTGGAGCTAAGCATGTATATTATACTTCTACAGCTACTCTTTCATGGAAGCCAGTAAAGAACGCAGTAGGTTACAGAATTTATATCCTTACAGAATCAAATGGTACTTATAAGCTTAAGAGCTATAAAAAGGTTGGTAAGCAGGTAACTTCTATTTCAGTTCCAAGAAATCTTGGTAAGGTTGTTATCAGCCCTGATGTTAAGGTTAAGGGTAAGACACATAAGTTTGTAGTTAAGAACTTCTACAGATTCTATTATGTAAATGTTAACTGGTCATTCTAAAAATTGCTTAAGTAATTATTTGAATTATTAAGTTATTATTACTTCGCATTGACAATTGGACAGATTGTCGATGCGAAGTTTTTTTGATATTCACGGTTAACTCAAAAAACACTCTTAAGTCCACATCGCATAAAGCTTATTCTTATGCAAGCATAAATAAGCTTATATGCGATGTTCTATTGCTGCTCACGCAGCACTGAATCGTGTTTTTTGAGTTCCTGCTTGTGCCATATCACTGCGTGATATGCAAGGATTGCTATGCAATCCTTGGTTCTGCTATGCAGAACGCATCCTCACTTCGTTCGGACCATCGATTACTATGTAATCGACGGCTAAATCGCAGGTATTATGAGATATAATATGAAAAACAAACTGCAAGCAGTTGTTTTTCAATTATATCTCATAAACCGTGAATAGTAACCCTTTAAGATATTAGAGAATGGGTGAGCTAAAACAACGTTTGCTAGAATCGGGTTTTGTTGGTATAATAGCTATATGTTGATTTTGAGTTTATAACTCGTAAATTTTTTAGATAGTCTATATTTTTGCATTGGGAGGGATAAAAATGAATATAATTAAAAATGTAAATGGAAGTAGTATGGAAGTAGTACTGGAGGGACGACTTGATACAGCAACCTCTCCGGAACTTGAAAGTGCTCTTAAAGATAGCCTTGATGATATAACAGATCTTACATTTAACATGGAAAAGTTAGAATATATCTCATCTTCAGGTCTCAGAGTTCTTCTTGCAACTCAGAAAACCATGAATAAAAAAGGTAATATGAAAATAGTAAATGCAAACGAAATGATTATGGAAATCTTTGATGTTACAGGATTTGTGGATATTTTAACTATTGAGTAATTTTGGAGAATAGGATGGATTATCTGAGCAAGAAAAGGAAAGTGCAAACATTTACAGCAATATTTACCTATATTCTTTTTATTGTGCTCAGCATAATTCTTCTTGTGCTTAGAGATCCAAGTCAGCTCAAAGCAGAATATATCATTAATATCAGTGTTGACATATTTGGCATGGTAATGGGATATGTCCTTTTTGTTTGTTGTCTTATTGATGTACAGAGAACTGGAGCCAGGAATCTGTACTTTTTTTATTTGATAAATGTAACCTTTGTCGGCCTTTTCACGGATCTGATAGCCTGGATTGTGGATGGTATTCCGTCACTAAACTATGTAAATATAGTGGATAATACAGTTTACTATATTACTATGCCTTTAGAAGCCATATTTTTCTGGCTCTATGTTACAGAATTTTTGGGAATAGATAGTAAAAAAGAGCAGATAATCAATCTTATTATGAGAATTGGTCTTGTTGTGACTCTTATAACACGAGTACTAAATATTTTCTTTGGATTCTATTTTACAGTAGATGCGTCCGGACATTATTCAAGAAGCCAGTTGTATCCGATATCAATGATATATGCCTTTTTTACATCAGTGGCTACGATTGTTTTGATAGTAAAAAAGAGACGAAAGCTTCAGACATATCAGTTTGTTGCACTTATGCTATATATTTTCCTGCCAGTCGCGATAACTATATTTACAATGTTCACCTATGGACTGTCGATCAGTTATGGCGTGATGATGCTTGTCATGCTTCTGATGTATTGCGTACTTAATATTGCTCAGGGAAGGGATAAAGTGATTAATGACAGAGATCTGAAAATGGCAGCTGTCATACAGGAAAGTGTTATTCCTCATATTTTCCCACCATTTCCAGACAGGCCAGAATTCGAAATCTTTGCTTCGATGGATGCAGCAAAGGATGTGGGAGGAGACTTCTACGATTTCTTTTTGGTAGATGATGATCACTTATGTCTTGTGATTGCAGATGTTTCGGGTAAGGGTGTTCCTGCATCATTATTTATGATGATTTCCAAGATACTTATCAAATCTCATATTCAGGCAGGAGAAAGCCTTGGTGAAGCGCTTGCAAATGTTAATAATATTCTGCTTGATGGTAATTCTACGGAAATGTTTGTAACTGTCTGGGCGGCAATGATTGAAATATCTACCGGAAAAGGAATTGCTGTAAATGCAGGACATGAGCATCCTGTTTTGAGGCGTTCAGAAGGAGATTATGAGTTCGTAAAGTACAGACATTCTCCAGCGGTCGGAACTGTGGAAGATATTCCATTCAGGGAGCATGAGTTTGAGTTACATAAGGGAGATAGTATATTTGTTTATACTGATGGAGTTCCGGAGGCAATAAACCAGGCTGAGGAATTCTTTGGAACAGAAAAGCTGATTGATACATTAAATATATATAAGGATTTAGGTCCTGAAGAACTTCTTAAAAATGTAAAGAAGGATATAGATGCATTTATTGGAAACGCAAAACAATTTGACGATATAACGATGCTCGGTATCAGATATAAGGGGTAGCGCTATGGGAGAAGATAAAAGAAAAAAAGAAATATGTGTAGAAGCTTTGACAGATAACCTTGATCAGGTGAATGAATTTGTGGAAAGCATGATCGAGGATTCGGGCTGCTCATCCCGTACTGTAATGCAGGTAAGAATCTCAGTTGAAGAGATATTTGTTAATATTGCAAATTATGCATATTCACCGGAAATTGGAAAAGCTACTATCGCAGTAGAAGTTTCAGACGATCAGGCCATGGTTACCATTATGTTTATGGATAGTGGAACACCTTATGATCCGCTCGCAAAGGAAGACCCGGACATTACACTTTCCTTCGAAGAAAGGCAGATAGGTGGTCTGGGCATCTATATGACCAAAAAGTTCATGGATGAAATGGAATACAAATATAAAGACGGAAAGAATATACTGATACTTAAAAAGAAACTATCTTAATATCGTGTATATTCGATTTTCAAGGTAAAATCATGAAATTCAGGTATAAGGTTCTTCTTGTAAATATCATAATCCTTGCGATAACCCTGGCAGTGTCAGGGTTTTTTATGGTTTCAAGACAGAACCGTATTCTGATGGATGCACAGATTAAAAATTCAGTTACTGAGAATAACCTGGTGGAATCAACTATTGAGTACTCTTTGCTTGATGTTATCAATAACAACATCAAGCGTGTGAAAATAGAACTGCCAGATATAGCAGACAGAGTTTCAGCCGGTATGCTCAGTTCGGATACAGAATTATTCATAGGTTATGATTCAGACCTTATTTTTTTGTCTGATTCTAGTGGCAGTGTTCCCCCAAAACTTTTAGAAAAATCTTCTACCAATGCAAGAAAAAAGTATCAGATAACGGAAGAAAAAAAGGGCATATTTATATATGTGGTTTCATTTGTTTATATCGAAGAAAATGCAATTACGATAATAACAAAAAGAAATATTACGGATACGCAGAGAATTATAAATACAAATATTTATATGCTTCGTATATTCATTGTTCTGATCCTTATGATTTCAGGTATTATTGTTTATTTTCTCAGTCTGTTTCTGACGAGACCACTGGAAAAGCTGAACAGGGTTACGGATGATTTTGCAGAAGGTGACTTCACCATAAGAAGTAATGTGAATTCACAGGATGAGGTTGGACTGCTTTCTGACAAGTTTAACCATATGGCTGACGCTGTCGAGGGACATATTGAAGAGCTGAATGATATGATTCACCGACGTGACCAATTTGTTGCTGATTTTACTCATGAGATAAAAACACCTATGACAACAATCATAGGCTATGCTGATACTATACGTTCTATGGAGCTTCCAAGAGAGGACGAAGTGAAGGCGGCAGGGTATATTTTCACAGAAGGAAAGCGACTTGAGCAGATGTCGTCTCATCTTTTTGATCTTATATATCTAAAAGAAGGAGAGATTCCAAAGCAGGCTGTAAATACTCAGGCACTTGGTGAGGTGGTTGTAGATACGGTTCTTCCTGCTATTGATGCTGCGGGATTTACGTTGAGGGCGGATTTTGAAAGTGAGACAATAGAGGGTGACAGCGCGTTACTTAAGACTGCATTTATCAATCTTTTGGACAATGCCAGAAAGGCAGTGAAGGTTAAAAATGAACGTATGGTTATAGAAGAGGGATCTGACAGCGATGATAAGATGAAAAATAATGAGATCAGCTTTACTGGAAAAGTAATAGAGGTAAAGGAAAAAGCAAAGTTACGTTATGAATATGTAGTTGAAGACCATGGAATCGGAATTGCTCCACAGGATATTGACAGAATCTGTGATGAGTTCTATATGGTTGATAAATCCCGTTCCCGTAGTGAGGGCGGTGCAGGACTTGGAATGTCCCTTGTGGCTGCCATATTGAAGGAGCATAGCGCAGAGCTTAGAATTGAGAGTGAAGTCGGAGTTGGCACAAGAATGATTGTAACTATGGACATAGCTTGAGGATTAAAATCATGAATAAACAGATAATCAAAAACGTAATACTGGTTCTCGGCACCATTATCATTACAGTTGCCTCAATATTTTTGCCAGGAGAATTGATGCTTCGTGAAAACAGAACCAATCTGTCAGCTATAAAAGATGTACCTGGGGAATATTATTCAGGACCGTCAGAAGCAATCATTAAAAATGTTTCGAAACAGCTGACAAATGAAGAATGCATTCGACTTATTGCAGGAACCTGGGAAAGCACTGTGGAACAGACAAATGAAAGTGCCTGCAGACTGACTGAATTCGCTGTAAAAACGCTAACAGTTAACAGAGTTGAGGACCTTTATTCCAAGGGACTATATCCTAAAAGCATAGCCTCAGATTTTGAGGAGTGGTTTACTTGGGATGCTATTCCATATAGAGCGCTGGATACAACCTTTCAGTCATATGCAGCTGTATTCTGGGATGTCAGGTTCAATAAGTATGATGGAACGGAATATCATAGATTTATAGTTTCTGAATCTGGAGATATTCTTTATGCAAAAATGGAAGTTGGCCTGGGGGTTCCCCCTGATAGCGAAGTGCGTCAGAAACTGAACAGCTTTAAGCCGAGAATGTCAAACTGCTTATACATGCTTTTCTTTTATGGAGACTTACTATCTTATACAACTTTAAAAACAGCTTCAACTAGTGATGATATTCTTGGTGATAAGACAACCTACACTGTAAGCTCTGCAACTGAGGAAGAATTAAAAAATCTGGATACATCAATTGCATCCAGATTTATAGACGGTTATGAAAATCTTGAGATTAATGAGACTTTTATGGTCAGACTATCTAACGGTTCCAACGGTTCAGATCCAGTCAGATACTATGTGGCTGATGAGAAAACATCGGACAGATATAGTATCCTTCTTCTGCCGGAGTATCCTTAGTTAGACAACCGGTAGCCGGTGCTATAGGCAGTTTTAAGATCATCCTTAAGATCCAGCTTCTTACGAAGTCTCTGGACATGGAGATCAACGGTGCGGGACTCGGGCTGCCATTCAGTTTCCCATATTGTTTCGAATATCTTATCCTTGAAAAGAGTTATATTTATATTTCTGACGAAAAGAACCAGTAATTCGAATTCCTTCGGAGTTAACTTGATCTCTTCGTCTGCTTTTGTTACGACTCTGTTTTCGGTATCTATTTTTATATCCTTATAAGTAAGGATTGTGTCTGTTTTATTAAAGCGTCTCAGAACTATATTGATACGTGCCAGCAGTTCTACTATTTCAAAGGGCTTTACGATATAGTCCTCTGCTCCGGAAGTGAGCCCTTTGATTCGGTTATCCAGAGACGCCATGGCGGTTATAAAAATAACCGGAATTCCCATTGGACGGATGAATTCCATCAGTTCATATCCATTTATCTCAGGAAGCATAACATCTAATAAGATGAGATCGAAGTTTTGGGTCTCTTCAAGCAGATCAGCAGCCTCGCGTCCATTGTATACGGCCGTGCATTTGTAGCCAGCTCTTGTAAGATTCATTACCATAAGGTCGGAGATGGGTTTTTCATCCTCGACAATCAGAAGTTTGATCATTTTTTAGTTCCCCTCATAGATACAATTAATCTGCACTGCCATATCAGTATAACATAGATAACATTATTTCCCTATAAAGTTTTGTTAATTTTCCGAAAAATTTTGCAATTAGATACATTCTCGATACAAAACAGGATTACACTAACAACCGTCATATGAAGTATATTCATGTAAAGAGGGACACCTGCTTCACAGGTAACAGGGGGGAGTATATGAGAAGAATTAAGCGTAAAAGGTTTATTTGTTCTATACTAAGTGCTATAATGTGTCTGTCTTTTTCGGCTTGTGGCAAGAATGATACTTTGGTTGAGAGCTATGGCGGCGTAGAGAATAGTAAAGAAGTATCTGAGAATGTAAGCTCTGAAAACGATGCAATTGCTACCCAAAACTATGCAAGTCTTCAGGATTTTTATGGAGAAAAGGTTGAATGGAATGATGAATTCACAGTTAATGGAATTCCTTTCAAGGTTAACTGTTTATATGATATACCAGATGCTGAATGTCTGAATGTTTATAACAATAAATTATTGGACGATGGAAAGGCTGATGAGGAGAGTATTGTAAAGTCTCTCTTCGGAAGTACTGCAAAAAAACTGGAGGAAATCAAATATACTAACGAAACTGATTATATGACTCTTCTATATAAGTATAGAGGTATAATCGATAATCATACAGAATATGAAGATAATGCTGCTGATGAGTCATATATTTATGCAGATAGAATAGATAGAACAGTCATTGATTCTTCTTTCGATAAAACTTATAAATGGCTGGATGAAAGTAATTTATATATTCATATGTATGAAGGAAAATATGAGGGAGAAAGATTTGTTCTTCTGCTTGCTTATGATTATACTTATTCTGAGAGATATTTATTCTTTGAACCTGTAAGTATCAAGGAGTATTTTCCTGATCGTAATTATGAAACTCTTCTAGTGGCTCGTGCGAATGATTCAGTGGGTAAGCCGCTTGAAATAGATAATGCTTGTAGTAAAAGTCTTGACGAGATAGAAAAAGATGCTGTAGATCTGCTGACAAATGAATTTAAATTAAAGGGTTATGTTAGTGTGACTACAAAACCGGATATTTATG
>JAILEL010000437.1 GCA_024687845.1 Eubacterium sp. | reverse complement strand
CAAATAAAATAAGAGCAAATACAGGACTGCTAACCATCGTCTCTGGCAAAAAATTCACTAGCAAAACCGCCGGAACAGCCGCTATTACGCATACTACTACAAATCCAAGCAGCCACCGCAGTATCCCACGATTCAAAGCTTCAAATTCTTTTTGTCCAGGATCATTCTTTCTGTTTGAGTTTCTTATCTCTTTTTGGAGATCCGATGTCACATAGTTATATTTTATCTTGTCATGTAACCAACTATGTTCGTCTTTTGCCATATTTTTTCCTTTCCAAAAGTATGTTCCATTATATATCTAAACTATATCTCCCACTTATTACCTTTTTCACCTTTGATTCCTTCTACTATTGCACTAGGCATTGCAAACGTCATTTAATATATTCGTTCCCTTATCGGTACGCCCATAAGACCATGTCAATTTTACGAGGAGTCCACTTATCCGACGAAAACTTTTCATTCAATCTATCAGCTTGTTCCTTCAGTAATTTCTCCAAAAATACTCCTTCTTCGAGTTTTATATTTTCCTTAACTATTTGGCTCAAAACTGTTGCTGTCTCCTTTGACATAGTAGAACTAATCTTGCATAGCGAATCCACCAGAAACTGATCGACCGTACCAAATGATTCAGGAAACAGTATCGACAGCAAACCGCTTCCTCCTGCCACTCCCAATCCATTTATCCGCTGAACATCCATTAGAATAAGCTCTATATCGTCTGGAATACTGTCATGTAAAATAAAAAGACTATCCCTGATCTTACATAAATCCTCTTTTTTTTGTTTCTCCAACTGTTTTCGTGTTGTTGCTAGTCTATTATGAGCTGTATACTTCCAAACAAAATATTTTGAGTATAGAAAACTATAGAATTCCTCTCCATTCATATTCTTAAGCTCATTCAAGTTTGAAGGCCTAAAGACATCATTCATTTCTTTTTCTAAATCAATTTGTCTTTTTACAGAATCCATTTCCCAATACTGTGCCAACGCCTTATCCCAATCCTCTTCTTTCCCATCATTCCATAAATCCTTTATATCAATCTTACTCATAAACTCTGTACCCCCTTCTCAGCTTGTCCTTCAACTGCTCACATTCTTCGTTCAAATGAACCATTATCAAAATTGTCCTCTCGAAGAAGCATTGTTAAGAGTTCCGAACACAGATCATAATCTGCGTCAGGAAGTCTTTTGGATTCCTCATCACAATCAATAGGCCCGGAAGTCATGTAATCAGCATAATCCGTCTTTAGATCCCCCATCTTTTCTAAATCTTCCATTCTCGGACATAAGACTCTAAAGAATTGCAGTTTTCTCTTTTAAATCCACATCTATCCTCTTAACTTTCTGAACTATATATCCCACTTATGGTTATTTTCACCTTTAATACCTTGTTTGAGTCCTTCTACTATTGCACCAGTCATTGCAATAGCTGAAAACAGTTTTCCAGGCTCATTCTTATCTTTCTTAGTCTGAGATGGCATATCAATCCCAAATGCATCAGCTAAATCCATTCTCTCCTCAAAAGACAATCTGCTTATAAAAGGCATCATTGCAGGATAGACCTTCTCGTCTATGCAGTTCATGATTTCTTCTATCTGATCTCTTGTAAGTGAATCAATTCGTTCCTGGATAATGACTATTGCATACTCATTGGGAACATTATAAGAGGCAAACAAATTCTCAGCTTCTTCGCCGGTATATTTCCCGTGATATCTGCCAAGGACTAAAGGAACATCCTCTTCGTCCATTCCACACTCTATTAGATTCATAATCAAATCATGTGACAACGACTGATCATAATCATCTAGCATCTTTCTAAAGACATCATCTACGCCTTCGCAGTCCAAATACTCCAAAAGATAATCCTCACCAAGATTCGTCACGGCTTCTCTAAATTCATAGTAAAGCCATAATCTTTTATCTGCGTCCTCGATATTAGCCAATGCATCAACAAAATCTTGTGCATCCGGCACTTCATCCCAGCTTATATGCACGTCCTCTGATTCCATCATTTTTATAGTAGAATCATCACAATGATCTGGATAAAACCTTGTCCAAGAATATTTCTCCATCGCAAGATACCCCAAAATCCCTTCAAAATCCGTCCTATTAACA
>JAILEL010000418.1 GCA_024687845.1 Eubacterium sp. | reverse complement strand
AGAAGAACCTATGAATTCGGAGTGTATAGAGCTATCGGATTGTCGAAGTTTGAGATATTCAGAAAATGTGCTTCTGAGATTCTGACCATGGATATTATGGCATGTCTTATTGGAGCAGCAATCATGATACCACTGATGTTCATTTTAAATGAACTTATATATATTCCGTCTGGAAAGTTTCTTCCTTATTTCTCTGATCTTGGTATGAAGGGATTCCTGCTTGCAAATCTTATGGTTGTGATTCCGACTATTATCCTGAAGGGAAGAAGTATGGGGAAGGCAGATGTAACCGAGTTCTAATTAGGTTAAGAGGTAAAAAAGTGAAGGTCTTACATATAATTCTTAATATTTTAATACATATATTTGTTCTTGCTCTGATTCCGATCAGCATCTATCTTACTGATGTAAATGAGTGGCTGGCTCTTGGGCTTACGGTTCTTTGGATTGTGGCAGTAAGAGTCGGCGAAATCCTGATAAAGAAGCATCAGACAAATCATTTTTTATCTAAAGCAGCATTTGCCATACTTGATGTGATAATTATTTTTGTCATGGTTCTTGAAACCCAGTTTAATGCTTATTGGAACACTTATACAAATCGGGTGAAGGAACTAAATTCCAATTCCGGTTTTTCAGAAATTACAGGCAGGCAAGCGGTTTCGGACTTTGATTATGCAATGAATTATCTCAGAAAGATTCATCCGATGGCTTATGATGGATTGCCACAAGAAGTCGAAGACAGAGCTTCTGAGGTAAGAGAAGAGCTGAAGAATGTGGATAGTATCGAAGGTTATCAGCTGTCACTAAAGCTTGAGAGTATATTTGCCATGCTTGGTGACGGACACACCCATGTGGATGCTATGTTTAGTGATAAACATTATATGAAGCATTTATATGAACATATTAAGAATGGTGATACATTAGTAGGGATAAATGGAATTACATTTGCTGAATATCTGAAACAGCATCCTGAAACAGTCAGTTTTGAGATGGAGGAATATGGAGTTTTATTAGTGAAGGGGCTTTCGAAACATCTGGAGGGTCTTACATATCTTGGAGTAGATACATCCGGCGAAATAACATATAATTATATTTCTGAGGATGGCAAGCAGCTTGAAGAAATAGTTACCTCTGAGGACTTTCTGCTGAATGAGGATTATCTCTGTTACGAGGAGGAGATTACCGGTGATGATCTACATGCGACTTCAGAGGAGAAGGACTTTGTCAGATATGAGATAGATGAAAATAAGAGCCTTGCAACCTTGACAATAGACAGCAGTGATTATAATTCTCATTACAGAGAAGTTGTAAAGGCCATGTTTGATGAAGTAGACAAGAAGAATATACAAAATGTGGCAGTTGATCTTCGAAATAATGGTGGTGGCAGCTCTCTGATAGCAGACGAGTTTATCCATTATCTTGATGTTGAGGAATATAAGAGCTGGCCTAGTGAAATAAGATATGGATGTTTTATGCCGCATTTTGATGGAAGTGTTACGAAAAATCATAAGAAGGGATCCGGATTTACTGGAAATGTATACGTCTATACTTCTTATGCTTCCTATAGTGCAGCGATGGATTTTGCAATGCTTATTCAGGATAATGGACTGGGAAAGATAATCGGTGAACCTTGTGGCAATCTTCCTTCAAGTTACGGAGATGTGGCTTGTTTTGAGCTTCCTGAGTCAGGGCTTTATATGCAGATATCAAGGAAGTGCTGGCACAGAGTTGATGAGTCAAAGGAAGACCTTCCGATAATTCCGGATTATTCTTGCTGTAGTGATGAATGTGAACAGGAACTCGAAAATCTCCTGAACAATGACATAAAGGAATAAAGAAACAAAAAAATAAGGATAATGTAGAATGTTAAGTATAATGCTCACTAATATCATAGTAGCAGCGCTTGCAATCATCTCAGCAGTATTCAGTGAAAAAACATTTACTGTTTTACTGCTGGGAGGGATTTTGATGATCCTGGTAACTGCAGGTTTTATATCGGATAGACAGGACCGGCTGATTAAATATGCTCAGCTTGCCGTGGCTGTCCTTTTTGCGGTTTTTGCAGGTGGATGGTATGGATTTTTGATATTTGCCTGTATTATTTCCTTGGAAATGTGGCAGGTGCTGGTTCTGGCAGAAGCAATTTATTTTGTTTTTTCTATAGTCAGCTTCGTGGCAGAGAGAAAATTTACAGGATATAATATGGCACTTATGCTTCTAAACATGATTCTTATTTTTATTATCAACTTTGCAATTACTGGTGTATGGAGAATAATAAAGCATATGGATGATAAAAAAGAAGCTGATCAGCAGAGAATAAGAAATTACAGTCTCAGCGAGATGCAGGAGATTCAACGTAACAGGCTGCTGGCGCAGCAAAGCTTCTATGTAGATAAAAATGCAAGACTGATGGAACGAGAGAATATCAGCAGGAATATCCATAACAGCGTCGGACATTCAATTACAGCTGCAATCATGACTTTGGATGCTGCGGATATGCTCTTTGAGACGAGGCCGGAGGAAGCTCATAAAAGAATGAATGATGCAGCTGACAGAATAAGAGGAAGTCTCGAAGCTATAAGAAGTGCTGTAAGGGCGTTGGATGCTGAGGGAGAAGATGTTTCTGCTGCAGATATGGTATGCTATACTGACAACATAATTGATGAATTCATGATGGACACTGACCGTACCTGTGATAAAATATACGATATATATTCTGATGATATAAAGATTCCAAAGGAACATGCCGAGTTCCTTACAGGAGCATTAAGTGAGTTTCTGACAAATGGAGTAAAACATGGAGAGGCAACGCATTTTATAGTGAAGCTCTCCGGAGATTCGTCGCATATCCGGCTGGATGTAAGCGACAATGGAAAGAGTTCATTTAACGAGGAAAATAGAAAAGAATTGATTCAGAATGGATTTGGACTTAAGAAGCTCATCTCCTATGCCGAGAGATGTGGAGGAAAGGCAGAGTTCAAAAATGATGTCGGATTTTCTTCGATGATAGAACTTCCGATTAAGGCAGCAGCGATTACTGAATAAGAAATGTGAAGGGAACGGTATATGTATAAAGTACTTCTTGTTGATGATGAGAATATGTTACTTGATAGTTTGGAGATAATTCTATCTTTGAATGATATGGAGATTGTTGGCAAGGCTCATGATGGAAATGAAGCTCTTGGCATTCTTTCTTCTACGAAATGTGATATAGCGCTTGTAGATCTTAATATGAAGGGGATGGGGGGAATCGAGCTGATCGGACATATTAAGAGAATATATCCAGAGATTAAGATTCTGGTTCTGACCACATTTTATGATGATAAGAATATTACAGATGCTATCAGTAATGGAGCAGATGGTTATCTGCTTAAGGACAGTGGTAAGGATGCAATTCTTGGAGCAGTGGGACAACTGATGAAGGGAATCAGCGTTTTAGATCCTAAGGTAATGCAGAGGCTGACTGTTCTTATGACCAAAAATGAAACCATTACACTTTATGATGAAATGACTGGAAGGGAGCGGGAGATTGCAAGTCTTCTTGCAGAAGGACTGACCAACCGACAGATAGCAGATAAATTATATATTTCGGAAGGTACTGTGAAGAATTACATTTCTTCTATATATGATAAAACCGGAATTCATGACAGAGTGAAGCTTGTTGTTGCTTTGTCGAGCTGATATAGAACCAAATATTTGAGAAATAGTTTATACTTAATATTTTTTTACAATGGGGCATCGAGATGCCCCATTATTTTTTTATTTGTTACACTTTTGTTGCGCTTTATTTTTTAATTGAAATAGAGGTTTTTTGTTATTAATATAAAAAGGAGTAGCAGATGGAATTGTTGATTTATAATAAAAATTGACCCAGGGGAGGTGCGGACGAAAAGTTGGACCTGATATAGATCAATATCAGGAGGTGTATGATGTACTCATACGAACAACGAAAGAAAGCCGTGGAACTGTATTTTCAGTATGATAACAGCTTTAGGGCTGTACAGGTGGAACTGGGATAT
>JAILEL010000409.1 GCA_024687845.1 Eubacterium sp. | reverse complement strand
CATTACTGGGATGTAGTACAATGTTTTTTTGATTTCTGGGAAAAGCACGCGGAAACGCTGAATTTGATGAGGCGAAGTAATCTTCTGCCGCAACTGTTTGAAGAGTCATACGACAGATCATTCGAAGTGTTCAGATTCATAAGAACCGCAGATTTCGTTGATCATTATATAGATCAGCTACCATACCTTCTTGCTTACAGTATTGGTGGTATGAACTCAATGCTTATCAAATGGATAGAGGGCGGAATGAGTATTCCATCATCAACACTTATTTTATGTCTGCGTGAAGGATTAAGTTCGGAAATGTGAAGTTATTAGTTCATCCGAGTTGATTTCCGAACTCTTTATCAATATGACCACACTTATCGGAAGGCAAACAACGCTTGTGATCAGAGACGGAATATATAATCATTTCTTTAGCCTTTTCTTAATAAGTAGTGTTTTAAAATAACATAATGAAACTATTTCATTTTTCTCCAACAGTAGTTTTTTATAAATTCTCTAATATCGCTAATATCTGCACTTTCATAGTATGAAACCAATTTCTTTTTGAATTCAGGTACATGATTTTCAGGAATAACAATTAATCCCAAGCCATGGCTTATCAAATAATGATTTGCAAATATTACAGAAGCTCGTTTGTTGCCATCAACGAATATCTGTGTTCTCATGCAATACATGCATAGTTCAATTGCAATATCTAAAGTGTTTTTTCCACTTTTTAAAATATCATTTATTCCTTCAATCACCTGTGATTCAATTGGAAGCGGTGGTACATATTTCGTACCGCCGATTGCAACTGGAACTCCTCGAATTCTACCACCATCATGGAAAAATCCCTCATTTACCAATTTAGCTATGTGGCATAATAAATAGTAATTGCTATCAGCCCGAATGACATCCTCATCAAGAATAAATTCCCAAGCATGCTTTAAATTAAGTATTTTCTGCACATCGTCAGCTGTCATTCCATTGACAGAACCATTTTCTATGATTTCTTCTGTCTGTGGAAATGTTGTAGCAACACCTTCCAATACTGCCTGATCATATATATTGGCCTTCATATTTGCCCTGGCAAAATCAAGATTTGAAATAACATCTGGTGAAAGATCATTTTTAGTATAACCATTCTCCGCCAGTTCTTTATCAATTCTTCTAATCTGCTTTTTAAGTTCTCTGGCTTCTTTTGTATTGCGGAGCAATAACTGGTACAAATCATCAGAATAAATATCAACATAAGTGGATGTTAATCTACAATTTACTCTTTTACGAATATACAGGTATTTGCCACTGCGATTTTCCTTGACTTCAGGTGAGCCGTCGTATGGAATTAAATTTAAACGAGCTTGATAATCAGCTCTCTCCTGCAGTAACTGCTGGATAACATTAAAATTACTATCCATCAAATAATCTCCTTTAGGGAACTTTTCTCTTAAAATAATAACAAAAAGTTCCCTAAAACACAATAGATTTTAGGGAACTTTTTGAGGTTTAGCGAACGCAAAAGTTCCCTAAATTAAATAGATGCACAGGTTAGTGATTTTTTGCTTACCATAAAGATATCGTTGCTGTCTCCTATAACGATAAAGATTGCGGTGATAAATATGTTCCTGTAAAGCTTACATTTATGAAATATGATAAGAAATGGTACATTATCGACTACGAAGAATCCAGTGATTTAGATGATTACATATATTATAACTTTTAAAAAGAATGAGGCCCCGAAGGAGCCTCAGTTTATTTATCAACACTTTTTAAACATACATCTTATCGTAGTTTTTCAAGATTTCTTCCATGGATTCTTTTATGCCAAATTTCTCCGTACGAACTGGTTCTTCTTTTACAGTTTCAATAAATTTATGAATACTTTCCTTTACCAAACCATCTACAGGAATATGCGAGTCGGTATTAACTATTCCATATAATCTAAAGACGTCATTTTTATGTTTATTATAATCTTTTTTGTTTACATGTTCACCGGCTGCTTTACGCCTTCTTAAATCAAGCCACGCATACATTTTAAATGGTATTATGTATTCAGCGCCTAAAACAGTAATTCCTTCTACACTGCGTCGTCCCCTCAGCATAAAGTTATAAAAATCATCATCTAATAGAATTGCTGAAAGACTGGAAGTGTCATCATCTATATGAATAGGAATTATCCCTTCTTCAACCGCCAAATGATAACCAGGCTTACGAGAAAACAGTTCTATCATAACTGGATAACCTGCTGTAGGCTCTGTAAAACGATAAAAACACATATCATCATGGTTTTTCCAACCGCATTTATATCCGCCCTCTTTTATATATTCCCAAAATACTTTTGTAAACTCTTCTTGACGGTCTTCGAGTATCAAGATCATGTCTATATCTTTGGTTAAGCGAAACTCTTTATCTGCATCAGTCATCAGAATATCGCATGCCGTTCCGCCAATTACTGTATAACAACCGCCAAAGTTTTGAAATTTATCTCTAAAACTATCTAGTCCTCTTACCAATTATATTCCTCCATGTACTCGTCTAATTCACCTTGTACACGTTCGTCTTCGACATTTGCTAGAGATAATGAAAGAGATACTATATCAACACAGTTATTATCAGCAAAGATAGCGGGATTATATTTCCATAATTCAAGCTGAACATATGCTGTATCATTAGTCCACTGTGGATCAACAATCTCGAATTTATTTATATCCACATCATTTTTATATACTGCCAAGCACCGTACCCTAGGTTCAGCTAACATAGAATAATTGCTAAGTGCTGTTTCGCCTGCATGGATAAGGTCTTTTGTATATTTCGACTCTGCTACATAAAATGTTTTTTGTACAGGATTAATCAAATATCGTTTGGCCATTTCAAAGAAATCTTTTCCGGTTTTCAATGGTTTCATGTTAATATTCTTACCAGAGATTTCTTCCGTAATAAGTCCCATTGCCTTTAATTGTTCAGACGCACGTGTAATAGATGTCTTTGTTAACATCAGTTCTTTCGCTGCTTCAGATTTTATAACAGATTCTTTTTTGTTAAATAAAAGATAAAGAAAAAGACTTTGTGTAGCAGGCATCATTTTTTCTACATCAACTTCTTTATATTTCTTAAAATGATTCCTAAGTGCTATTCCCATTGCTGGCAAAAAGATTTGATCTGGTAAGCATATGAAAGAAATCATATTTGAAACAAGTGCATCTCTTTGTTTTTTACTTACATTGTCAAAAACATAGATGACATCTAACCCTGTATTTTCTTTATATTTTGACTCTTGTTTTTTTAGGGCAATTGTTCCAAATTTATCATCTTTAGATAATTCAACAACTAGGAACTCATACTCTCCGTATGTAAGTTTATAGATTTTCCGCCCACTCTTCATGTAGACCGGCAATCCCTTAATACTAATTTCATTACAAGAACAATCTATTCCAAAAGAATCCATTAACGCTTTCTGAATCATAAACATCACCTCAGTAACATATTTTATTCATTGTAACATTATTTATGTTACCGAACAACATTTACGTTACTTTAGCATATCATTCATAAAATTCGTCAAAATAATACCTCCCTTCTAATGAAAGACAAAAACTCTTAGTATATTCAGTTGTTAGTTACTTGATTAGAAAGCAGAAGTATTAGAATTTTTAGAAAAATATAGAATTCATAGAAATTTATATACCGCTTTCTAGCGAGAATATATCATAAAGGCTAAAGAAAAGTCAATATTTGATAAAAAAATACCCTGCCCCTTGTACCGACCTCCAATCTTTAGATTCTTGGTCTAACTTTTTGGGGTTGGTACAAGGGACAGGGGTTATACTTTTAAAATAATTATAGAAAAAATATTTTTTATGCCAGCGATTACTTATCGGCGATGGCGGCCTGGGCGGCTGCGAGGCGGGCGATAGGTACTCTAAATGGCGAACATGATACGTAGTCGAGGCCTATCCTGTGGCAGAACTCAACCGATGTAGGGTCACCGCCGTGCTCACCGCAGATACCGATATGAAGCTTATCGTTAACTGGGCGGCCAAGCTGTATAGTCATCTCCATAAGCTTACCTACGCCGTTCTGGTCA
>JAILEL010000357.1 GCA_024687845.1 Eubacterium sp. | reverse complement strand
AGATTCTCCAGATTCAGAAAATAATCATAAAAGTAAAAAAACATCCGCATAACTGTATCTTCTAAGACCTAACGATAGCAGTTTTGCGAATGCAAAAGCATTCTGTTACCCGGTGGCAACATTTACATATTTATTCAACTTCGATAATACTATCAGAACAGAGAGATTAAGTCAATATTTGCAAAATTACACTGCCTTGCTGCTAAATAGAGTACATTTAATCTTTAATATACTTACTAAAACTTCCCACATGTTTATTAGGAATCACATATATAGTATAAAACGGTAACGGGATTTTATTTAGATTTAAGGAGGGAGTTTCATTATTTGTAAGCTGCGAGCAATCCTGTTTGAGTAAAAATGTCTTCCTTTTATTATTCAAAGGCATTTTTACGAGTTAAAGCCGAGCAGCATTACAAACTGAAACGACCAACTATAAATCTATAAAATCTTAGTGTGTTTTAGACTATATATGTGATTCTAATAGTATGGGAAGTTTTTGATACTTATTGTTATTTGATTTTGGACTTTCATTATGATAGATTTTTAATGTATGTTTTAAGAAAAAGAATGTATTAAAATTTAAAACTAGTGAGGTGAAGGACAGAATAAATGGAAATATGGGATTTATATGATCGAGAAGGAAATCGTACTGGTGAAACCTGGGAAAGGAAATATGGTAACTTCCGTGAGATTCCAGATGGAAGATATCATATGGTTGTAGACATACTTGTGCAACATGTAGATGGTACATATCTTCTTACTAAAAGAGATGATCATAAGGATGTCTATCCTGGTTTCTGGGAAGCAAGTGCAGGTGGCTCGGCAACTTTTGGTGAGGAACCTCTCGAGGCTGCAGCGAGAGAGCTCCTGGAGGAGACAGGACTTACAGCAATCAGCTTTGAACTGGTCAGCCATACATTCAGAGACCCAAGTCACAGCATGTTTTATTCATTTCTGGCGGTGGTTGATGCGGATAAGGAATCAGTTGTTCTTCAGGAGGGAGAAACAGTAGATTATAAATGGGTAGACAGTAGAGGATTCTTAGAATATGTGGAGTCAGATCTTGCAATCAAAACTCATAATAATAGATATGCAGATCTGATCGAAAAACTAAAATCTGAAATTCATGAATCAAAGAAAGACTAGGAAAGATTATGATAGATATAGCAATATGTGATGATGAAAAGAAAATACTAGATGATTTGTCTCAGCGGGTTAATGGTATTCTGGAAGATGTGGATGTATCTTGTTATTCAGATGGAAGGAGTCTGATATCAGATATTGAAAAGCGTTCCTTTGACATAATAATGCTGGATATTGATATGCCTGAAATGAATGGTCTTACAGTTGCTGAAAATATCCCCCAAATGGCGGTAAAACCACTCATAATATTTGTAACAAGCCATGATGAACTTGTTTATGACAGTTTGATGCTTCATCCCTTTGGCTTTGTCAGAAAGACTCATATGGATGATGAGCTTAAGAAGGTTCTTAAGGATGCTGAAAAAGAAGTGAATTCTAGTGAGAAACATTTCTTTTTTCATACAGCTTCTGGCGATGTAAAGCTGAGACTGGAGGATATCCTATACTTTGAATCAGAAGGTAATTATATAAAGGTCATTACGGCTGAAGAGGTGTATAGATTCAGGGAGACTATGCAGACACTGGAAATGTCACTTTCGTCAGACGGTTTCGTCAGAATTCATAAGGGCTTTCTCTTAAATCCCGATAGCGTAAAAATGTTAAAATCAGATGCAGTTATACTATGTAACAACGCACAGCTTCCATTTGGAAGAAGCTATCAGGAGTCTGCGAGAAAGAAACTTATGAGAGGCATGATCAGGTAATGGGGGGATATGATAGGTGATCGGAAGAAAAGCAGAGCGAGAAAAAGAGTTCGAAGAACTTTCGGAAAAGTATGATAAGTTATATTCAGATTATCAGGAGCTTAAGTTTTCACTCAGAGAAATGAAAGCGAGTGCTGATGAGATTGAAAAGCAGAGTGAAGAGATAAGACAGCTTCATGAAAGTATGAGGAGCCTTAAGCATGATATGAAGAATCATCTGATGGTTACGCTTTCATATCTGAATGATGGTGATGAAGAAGCTGCGCGTGCGTACATTTCCCAGATAATAAATAAGCTTAATGCTATTCATAGTTATATCGAAACTGGAAACTCTCTGCTGAATCATATATTAAATGAGAA
>JAILEL010000303.1 GCA_024687845.1 Eubacterium sp. | reverse complement strand
GAAATAATGAACAAAACAATAATGAATAATTCTTTTTTGAGAAAAACTAAAAATATTTCGAAGATTCTATTCTTTGTTCTTCCGGCGATGATTCCGATGACGGTGTTCTGGATATATCCGATAGTAAAGAGTGGATGGCTCAGCTTTACTGACTGGGATTACATGACTCCACAATATAATTATGTCGGATTTGAGAATTACACTGATCTTGTAGATGATGGAAGATTCTGGGATGCACTTCTTCATACCGGAGTTTTTGCGGCCGGAACTATCATTCCTACGATTATACTCGGTCTTATATTTGCCCTCCTACTTCAAAATGAGCTTAGGGGAAAGGCTATTTACCGCTTTCTCCTTTTCTCACCGTGGATAACTCCTACGGTTGCAATATCAATCGTGTGGAGCTGGATATTTCAGCCTAAGGGCGGACTTGCAAATGAAATCCTTGAGTTACTAAATCTCCCCGCTCTTGGCTGGATAACCAGTAGTGATACATCACTGCTTTCAGTAATCATTGTAACGGTATGGAAGGCAATAGGATATTCCTGCATCTTTTATCTCACAGCATTAGATAAGATTCCGGTCGATAGATATGAAGCTGCTTCTCTTGATGGTGCCGGTTTCTTCGGAAAACTGTTCTATATTACAATTCCAGGAATTTCACCGACTACATTTTTCCTTGGAATAATAACAATGGTTGATGCTCTTAAGGCTTACGACCAGATTCAGATACTTACACAGGGAGGTCCTGCTGGAAGCACAAGAACACTTACTTATCTTTATTACCAGCTCGGCTTTGAAGAATTCAAGATGGGAAGAGCATCAGCAGTAGCAATAGTGATTGTACTGATTACAGTGCTTCTATCCTTTACACAGTTCCGTCTATCAAAAAAATGGGTAAACTACTAAGAATTATCAGATATCTGACAAGGACGAAATAACATGAAAAAAATAATTATTTCTACAACTAAACATATAGTACTCTCGGTGTCCTGTCTATTAATGGTATTCCCACTTATCTGGATGATACTTGGAAGTGTTAAGACAAGCCAGGAAGCAATGAATCCCGAAATGATTTTTCCCGATATTATCCATCTGGAAAATGTGATTGAAGTTGTTACGGATTCACCACTTCTGAAATATATAGGTAACAGTCTGTTCGTTGCAATAGCTGCAACATTTATACAAATCGTGACAGGGGCGATGCTGGCATATGCGTTTTCCTTTATGAATTTTAAAGGAAGAAATCTTCTCTTTGGGGTTGTAATGGCAACTTATATGTTACCGTCATGTGCAACTTATATACCAGCATTTGTGACACTTGCGAAGATGAATGCACTGGATACGAGGTTCGGTCTTATCATCTCGCAATGTGTCAGTATATTTGGAATCTTCCTGCTTAGAACTGCATTTCTCCAGTTCCCGAAGGAGCTTATAGAAGCAGCCCAGCTGGATGGCGCAAATGACTGGAAAATCCTATGGAAAATAGTGATGCCAATTACCAAATCATCGTTTGTAACCTTCGGACTTATGAGTTTTATAAGTCTGTACAACAATTATATGTGGCCTTCACTTATAACGAAAAATCAGAATCTCTACCAGGTGGCACAGGGACTTAGAAGCTTTTTCGTAGATGATGGAGCATATGGAACAAACTGGGCGAAGGTTATGGCAGGTAGTGCAGTGATAATCATACCACTTCTGATACTATTTGCATTTACCCAGAAATGGTTTATATCCGGACTTTCCGGTGATTCGGGAGTGAAGGAATAAAAAAGTGAATAAAGATACTGGCTTCAAATGAATCTATTGTTTTTGAAATCGGTGTCATAAAAATATAGAGAAACTGCAAAATCAGCAGTATAAAAGGAGAAATTATGAAAAACAAAACTATGACATTTAAGAAAATCGCAGGTACAACACTTAGTGCAGCAATGTTGATGGGTCTTTTGACAGGTTGTGGAGTAAGTACTTCTTCAGCTACTTCTACAAATGAAGAAGATATTAAAAAGACTGAGGAATCAACTTCTGTAACAGATAGTGCTGATACATCATCAGATGACACAGATACACAGGCTACATCATCTTCTGCATCAGAGGAAAAGTCAGAGGAAGCTGTAGCAGATGCAGAAGGAAGAACAGAACTTGAGTTCTGGTATGCAGGTGGAAAAACTGCTGCCGGAGTTATTCAGGATATTGTTGCCGATTTCAATAATTCACAGTCTGATTATTTTATAAATGCAGTTCAGCAGGCTGATTATGATGAAACTTATCAGAAGCTTCAGGCAGGTATTGCCGGAAATGTAGCTCCTGACATTGCCCTTCTGGAGGTTGAAGCAGCAGATAGTCTTTCCAAGAAAGATCTTCTTACAGATTTAAATCAGTATATCAGCGCTGATTCAGATTTTGACAAGGATGATTATCTTAAGGTTTATTTTGATCAGGGTGTTGATGGAGATAAAGTTTATGCACTCCCTGCATATGGTTCAACACAGATCATGTACTACAACAGAGCAGTATTTGAGAAGGCAGGAGTAACACCTGATGACATTAAGACATGGCAGGATCTTGCAGAGGTTTCAAAGAAGATTAAGGATGAAGGCATTGCAACTTATGGATGGGAGCCAATGTGGAATGAAGACAACCTCATTGATATGTCCTTCTCTAATGGAGCTAAGCTTCTCAGTGATGATGGTAAGACAGTTCTTGTAAACTCAGCTGAATGGGTTGATGTATGGGAGAGCATTCGTACATGGATAAATGATGATGAAATCATGGCTGTTCACTCTGGTGGACAGGGCTGGGAGTACTGGTACAATACAATGGATGATGCTGTAGATGGAACAGCAGGTGGTTATACAGGATCAAGTGGAGATCAGGCAGATCTTGACTTTACAGTAGTTGGTGCTATGGAACAGCCAGCATGGGATGATGATTCAGAATCAGCTCCTACAGCAAGAGCTAAGCAGCTCGTTTCAGTTGGAGTATCAACAGACGAAGAAAAACAGGGTTCATATGAATTCATGAAGTTCTTCACAAATCCTGAAAATCAGGCAGCATGGTCACTTGCTACAGGTTATGTATCTGTAAGACAGTCAGCACAGGATATCGATAGCTACAAGGAATACAGTGCAGCACATCCAGAAATTCTTGTTCCACTTACACAGTCTGCACATTCATCAGTTCGTCCAATTGATCCAACAGGTGGAGAAATCTATGATGCACTTAAGATTGCAGCAGATAAGGTAGAGCTTGAGGGCGTTTCAGCACAGGAAGCACTTGACGAAGCAGCAGAGACAGCACAGAAGGCACTTGACAAGGTAAATAAATAATTTCTTATATATTTCCCATATATGTGATTTTACTATAATCGAGTGGGAAGCTTAAACAACAATTAACAGGTGATGTAAAGTTATATTTGAGTAACTTTGCATCACCTGCTTTTTTGAGTGTTCATTGTTACTGGTAACGGATAGTT
>JAILEL010000265.1 GCA_024687845.1 Eubacterium sp. | reverse complement strand
AACTATGGCAATGTTTGGAGTGACATGTCCGGCAGTTCCACCGCCAGTAAGAACAATTCTTTTCATAAGTAGCCTCCGTGGTCATATATATTGTGTAACTATTCAGGTAATCAGTATATTGCAAATGAATAATAGTAATGGGTAACGATTTACCCAAAGCAAATCGTTACCCATTGTACCATATCTCTTTCTTACATTGTACTCAAAAATGAAATTAATATCGAATATAATTCTATTGATTTTTTATAGCCATATTAGGTTAAATAGTGATATAATAACTCTATATGTGTCAGACAAATAGAGTTTGACGGGGATACATATTTTATATGAGTAATAATTTGAAGGAGGATTGTGAAAATGAGTGATTTTATGGAGGCTTATCAGAAATGGAGTACAGATCCATATTTTGACGAGGAAACAAGGGCAGAACTGGCAGCTATTAAGGACGACGAGAAAGAGATAGAAGATAGATTTTATCGCAGTCTTGAGTTCGGAACTGGTGGTCTCAGAGGAGTCAGAGGTGCAGGTACGAACAGAATGAATATTTATACAGTTCGTCAGGCTACACAGGGTCTTGCTAATTATATTCTGATGCATAATGGACAGGATAAGGGAGTTGCAATCGCACATGATTCACGTATAATGTCTCCTGAATTCGCACGTGAGGCTGCTAAGTGTCTTAACGCTAATGGAATTAAGACATACCTTTTCGAATCACTTCGTCCAACCCCAGAGCTTTCATTTGCAGTTAGAGAATTTGGCTGTATAGCAGGAATAGTTGTTACTGCCAGCCACAATCCTCGCGAGTACAATGGATACAAGGTTTACTGGGAGGATGGTGCTCAGGTTACACCACCTCATGATACAGGAATAATGGCAGAGGTTGCCAAGGTGGTTGATTTCTCACAGGTTAAGACTATGGATGAAGATGATGCAAGATCAGTTGGTCTATTCAACATTATAGGTACTGATTTTGATGATAAATACATTGCTCAGGTTAAGGCTCAGAGTATCCATCCTGAGATCATTCCTGAGATGGCAAAGGATATTAAGATAGTTTATACACCACTTCATGGTACAGGAAATGTACCAGTTCGTCGTGTTCTTAAGGATCTTGGATTTACTCAGGTTTATGTTGAGCCACAGCAGAAGATTCCTGATGGATCTTTCCCAACAGTTTCTTATCCTAATCCGGAGGCTCCAAAGGCTTGGGAACTTGCGCTTAAGCTTGCTAAGGAAGTAGATGCAGATATCGTTCTTGCAACAGATCCAGATGCCGACAGACTTGGTGTATATGCTAAGGATACAAAGACTGGTGAATATATGAGCTTTACTGGAAATATGTCTGGAATGCTTATTGCAGAATACATTTTCAGTGAGAAGCAGGCTACAGGGACAATGCCTGAGAATCCAGCGCTTGTCACTACAATTGTTACTACAGATCTTGCGAAGGCAATTTCAGCAAATTACAATGCACGCTGTATAGAAGTTCTTACTGGTTTTAAATATATCGGTGAGCAGATTAAGATATTTGAGCAGACAGGCTGCAACAATTATGTATTTGGTCTTGAAGAATCCTACGGATGTCTTGCAGGAACCTACGCAAGAGATAAGGATTCGATCGTAGCTGTTATGATGCTTTGTGAGGTTGCTGCATTCTATAAGAAACAGGGTAAGACACTTTGCGATGCTATGCAGGATCTCTATGAGAAATATGGCTTCTACAAGGAAGGCCTTGCTACTCTTGAGCTTAAAGGAATTGACGGAGCTGCTGAGATTCAGAAGAAGATGGATAACTTCCGTTCAAATCCTCCAAAAGAACTTGGTGGATTTAAAGTTCTTGCAGCACGTGACTATAAGGCAGATGAGAGAGTTGATCTTGTAACTGGCGAAAAGACAAGCACCGGACTTCCTTCTTCAAATGTTCTTTATTATGAACTTGAAGATAATGCTTGGTGCTGTGTACGTCCTTCAGGAACAGAGCCAAAGATTAAGTTCTATTTTGGAGTAAAGGGAACTGATATGGCTGATTCTGAGAAGAAGCTTGAAGCACTTAAGAAGGATATGCTTAGCGAAAGATAAGTGTCAAAAGTCAAAATATATAATCAAATGAATTAAAAGAATACAGTGGAAATCTAAAAAGGTTTCTACTGTATTTTTTTGATGTAACTATTCACTGTTTACTCAGAATACACTCCTGATTCCACGTCGCATAAAGCTTATATGAAATATAAACAAATTTATGGGTAAGAATGTAACAGTTATACAAATCTAACAAATATATCTTGACAATAGTAAATTAAAGGTTTAATATCTAAACGCGTTTAATTAAACGCGTTTAGTATGTGCAATGCATCTGCTGAATAGTTTTGATAGAAATATATTTAAGAGGAATGATATGGATAAGAAAAATAGTGACTCTACACGAAATGCCCTAAAGGAAGCGGCTCGGAAGCTGCTGCTCAATTGTAATGACTGGACTGAAGTGACTGCTAGAGCGATAACAAAAGAAGCGGGGGTTAATCTTGCTATGATTAATTACTGTTTCGGAACAAAGGAAGCTCTGATTTATGAGGTATTCAAAGACCTTCAGCGGGATGTAATAAAGTGCAAGCCAGAGCTTTTAGACATACTGAAAAGTGATATGTCTCCTAAGGAAAAACTTATTGAAGGCTATTTTCAGATGATTAAGCTTATGATGGATTACTATAGTATGTCTCATGCGGTTGTTAAGTTCTGTGTATTGAACAGAAAGCTTGATATGGATGACGGAACCTATACTCTGGTTAAGGAGCATTTTCAGGGTAGAAAAACGGATGGGGAATGTATTCTCATCGCTTACGAACTTGCCAGTGCTCATGAACTCATGGCTCTTAGATATGAGGAAATAAGAGAAAAATGTGGAATAGATCTGACAGATGAGAAAGTTCTGAGACAGATAATAACTGATAATGTAAATAAATATTGCGATTAGTATTATTGCAAATCTGTTTTCTAAGAAAATAGATGCATTAAAATTATATAAGAGAACTAATATATTGTGGTTGGCTGATAAGTCAATCCAGGAAAGGAAAAATATGATTTCAAAATTCAGTGTAAAAAGGCCATATACGGTTTTTGTATGTGTCATTGCAATAATTGTGATTGGTATAGTTGCAATTCTAAGAATGACCACAGATCTGCTTCCGAATATGAACCTTCCATACGTTATGGTTATCACTACAGATATGGGAGCTAGCCCGGAGGCTGTTGAAAAGGATGTAACTGCACCGATTGAAGCGGCTCTTGCAACTACTTCTAATCTTAAAAATATTCAGTCTATGTCCTATAACAGCTATTCGACAATTATTCTTGAATATGAGCAGAGCTCCAATATGGATGCAACTCTTATTGAGATACAACAGAGCCTGGATCAGATTAAGGGTTCATTTGATGACAGCATTGGTACTCCGACTGTACTTCAGCTGGATCCGGATATGCTTCCTGTTATGGTAGCAGCGGTAAATGTGGCTGAAATGGATAGTGTACAGCTGACTGATTATATTGATTCAGAAATACTTCCACAGCTGGAAAGTATTGAAGGTGTAGCTTCAGTTTCAGCTTCTGGAGGTATAACTGAAACAGTTCAGGTCACAATGAATCAGAAAAAAATAGATAAGCTGAATGATCAGATTATGGCTGAAATCGATGAGAATTTTCAGGAGACCAGGGATGAACTTCAACAGTCAAAGGAAGATATAGAGTCTGGTCAGGATGAGATAGATAGTGGTAAAAAAACTCTTGCAGATCAGATAAGTACTAACCGCTCCACTCTTGAAGCTACTCAGATTGAACTTTATCAGACTGCCGATGAGCTTACTTCCCAGAAGGAAACTTATCAGTCAACCTATGACACTTTAGGAGAAACAATTGATACGCTGAATACAACCTATGATTCTGCAAAGGCTGCTGCAGAAGCACTTGAAGGAATTAATGCATCATTGGATCTTTATGACAAGGGACTTCTGGACAAGGAAACCTTTAAGACCACAACTGGTATGAGTGTAAAAAAAGCCAAGGCTCAGAAGGAGAAGCTTGAACAAAGTATTGAAACGATAAATACTCAGTTAAAGAGTAACATGAGTTCACTTGCTGAATATGGAATTACCATAAATACATATGAGGACATTCCTACAGCAGTTGGACAGCTGGAAACCAAAAGAGTAGAGATAAATACAGGAATAGAAACTATCAATTCAGCGATTGATGAGGTTGAGTCTGGAAAAACTACTACAAGTGAAGCTCTGGAAACATTAAGTAAAACAGAGATAGAAAAATCAATCGAAATGGCGGAGGCTTCTGCAACGCTTTCAAGTGGAATGAGTCAGATAGAAAGTGCTGAAGATAGTCTGGATGATAAGATAGAAAGTGTAAAGGACTCAGCTGACCTCAATACCGTTCTTTCCCTGGATACTCTGAACAATCTTCTCAAAGCTCAGAATTTTGATATGCCTGCCGGATATGCATCAGGAAATAATGGACAGTATCTTGTAAAAGTCGGAGAAAGTATTTCAGATGCAGAAGAGCTTAAGGAGACTGTACTTATCGATCTTAATATGGATAAGGTTGGACTTATAAGACTTGAGGATGTTGCTGATGTTGAACAGGTGGATGATTCAGCTACAGTTTATGCAAAGCTGAATGGAGAACCAGCTATGCTCATCTCCTTTGAAAAACAGACTGGCTATTCTACCGGAAATGTTACCGACTCAATCCTGAATAAATTCAGCAGTCTTGAAAAGAGTGAAAATGAAGATGTCAGCTTTTCCGTACTTATGAATCAGGGTGTATATATTGATATAATTGTTAAATCAATTGTTCAGAATATGCTTCTTGGTGCAGCACTTGCGATTCTTGTACTTATTGTTTTCCTAAGAGATATAAGACCTACAATAATAATCGCCTGTGCAATTCCTGTATCAGTTATTTTTGCCGTAGTGCTGATGTATTTTACAAATATTACATTGAACATAATCTCAATGTCAGGTCTTACTTTGGGAATAGGAATGCTTGTAGATAACTCTATAGTTGTTATTGAAAACATTTACCGTCTCAGAAAAGAAGGAGAATCCATTAAGAAGGCGGCTACTTACGGAGCAAGCCAGGTGGCTGGAGCGATTACTTCTTCAACACTTACAACTATGTGTGTTTTCCTTCCGATAGTTTTTACAGAAGGACTTACCAGGCAGCTTTTTGTAGACATGGGTCTTACGATAGCATACACACTTACAGCTTCACTTCTGGTTGCACTTACGCTTGTTCCTGCGATGGCACAGGGGCTGCTTACGAAGTCCAAGGAGAAAGAAGGAAAGCAGGAAAGTGCATTTATGAGATTTTATGATAAATTCATACGATTTGCACTTAAGTTTAAACCACTTGTATTTGTTATTATAATCCTGCTTCTTGGAGCATCGGTTGCACTTGCTCTTTCAAAAGGAACAGAATTCATGCCGGAAATGCAGAGTGATCAGGTTACAATAACTCTTTCCGTGCCAGATAACGAAGAGAGAACCTTTGAAGAGATGACTTCATATGCTGATCAGTTTACTGAGAACATGAAGGAAATAGATGAGATAGAAACTATAGGTGCTATGGTTGGAAATGGTTCAACACTTGGCGCTCTTTCTGGGGGTTCTGCTGATTCAGTATCTATATACGTTCTTCTTAAGGAAAATTCAAAGATAAGTAACGCTGAGATAACGTCGAAGCTTGAGAAAGCAGCAGAGGGCATTGACTGTGATGTTGACATCAGCACAGCACTTATGGATATGAGTATGCTCACAGGTGAAGGCGTATCCGTTATGATAAAGGGACGAAAGATAGAAACTCTTCAGAAACTGGCTTCGGAAGTGGCAGATGTAATAAGAAATGTCCAGGGAACAGAGGATGTAAGCGATGGACTGGATGAGATGACAAAAACCTTTGTCATTAGTGTGAATAAGAAGAAAGCAGCTGATTACGGATATACTGTAGCTCAAGTTTATCAGACTGTTGCATCAAAGATTGCCTCCACAACAGCAACAACATCAATTGAAGCGGATCTTAAGGACTATGATGTTTTTGTAGAAACAGATGAGCAGGCGGACATTACAATAGAAGACTTAAAGAAGCTTAAGTTTGAATATACGGATAAAGAGGAAAATGAAACAAAAGAGATAGAGCTGTCACAGATAGCAACCTTCACAGAAGGTGAAGAGCTTTCAAGTGTTCTAAGAGACAATCAGAACAGATACATAAATGTTACCGCGGCAGTTGATGATGACCATAACATTGGTCTGGTTGGAAATGAGATACAAAAGGGTGTTGATGGTATAGGTATTCCTGAGGGCTACAGCATAGAGGTTAAGGGAGAAAATGAAACAATAAATGATGCAATGAGACAGGTTCTTCTGATGATGCTTCTTGCAGTCATACTTATCTACCTTATAATGGTAGCACAGTTTCAGAGCCTGAAGTCACCATTTATCATCATGTTTACAATACCTCTTGCCTTTACAGGCGGCTTCTTTGCCCTGTTCATGACAGGTAAATCCGTTTCAGTAATTGCTATGATAGGATTTGTTATGCTAGCCGGAATTATAGTTAATA
Source organism: Eubacterium sp. (assembly GCA_024687845.1). Next base: position 13,020 of record JAILEL010000265.1, on the reverse strand, counting down.
ATGGAATCGTACTTGTAGATTATGTAAACCAACTTAGAAGAGAGGGTAAATCTAAGAAGGACGCAATAGTAGAATCCTCGAAGACACGTCTTCGCCCAGTACTTATGACAGCTCTTACGACTATTATATCTATGTCAACAATGGCAGTAGGAATGGGACGTGGTGTTGAAATGTCCCAGCCTATGGCAATCGTAGTTGTTGGTGGTCTGGTATATGGAACACTCCTTACTCTTATAGTAGTTCCTTGTCTCTATGATGCATTTAATAAAGAAAGAGATATGACAGAAGAAGAAATATAAAGACTATATTTCAAATGCTTCATATATAAATAAAAAGAACAATCAGCCGACCGGTTGGTTGTTCTTTTTATTTGATGGATAATATGATGTGGGTGTCATAATCTTAATGCTTAGGGATAGGGGCAAATCGATTGGTACTTGCCATATAGTTCTCATAATCTGCTCCGAATCTTTCAGCAAGGAGCGGCTCCTCAGTTTTCTTCATTATTACAGTGAGTAGTACATAATATATTATCGGAAGAATGTACATAAATGTATTTCCTGAGAAAAACAGGAGTGAGGTACATATAAAAATCAGTCCTACGTATTCAGGATTACGAGTTTTGCTGTATATTCCGGTTGTGACAAGTCTTCCCATAAGAATATTTTCATTAATTGCACATACATTGATTGCATCGACAATCAGTCTTATTCCCAAAAACAGAATAACTGCACCGAAGCCGATGTAAAGATATCTCACCCAGGCGGCGGACGGAATTCCATTTGTAATAGGATTAATATGTCCAAGAACAATACCTATAATAGTAAGAACGATAACGATAGGAACTAATATGAATCCTTTTCCATATTTTGGGAGGGGTTCAGCTTTTTTCATAACTATGGTATTGTTATCGCCTGAAAAAGAATCTGGCATTTTTTCTTTCGGACTGGATTCGTCACCCTTGTCAGAATTTAAAGCTTCTTTTTTGGCATCGAGACTTGCAATATTAGCTTCTTTTATTGAATCTGTATTAGATGGATTAGTATTAGAAGGATCAGTGTTAGAAGAATCAGTTCGTGAGTCCTTTTTATCGGCATCTTTGGTCAAAATTGATTCAGGAGTATTTTCAGATTTATTATCAGATGTTTTTTCGGGATGATAGGTATTCATAATCTCAGCAAGAAGAGCTTCCTTCTCGCTTGTTAAGGTACTTGTTTTATCAGATATATCAGGCATTATTATTTCCTCCGATTTATGAGTTTTATGAACACCGACAGTATAACATCATTCGTTACTATTCACAATAACAGAAAATCAATCCATTCAACAATAGGTGGTTTTTTAGACATAATTTTGATATAATGATAAACAGCGTTACTATTCACAGTAGATATGGATTATATAAATTAGGTCGTGGCTGCTTGCAGACTAAGACATAATTTATATAATCCATATCGTACCTGCGAAGCAGGAACCTAAAAAAACATGAGGGATGTGTCTGCGAAGCAGACAATAGAGCACGATAGTGCGAACATACCGAATGATTTTTTAGGTTACTGTGAATAGTACAATGAATAGTTAAGAAAAGATACGAAAAGAGAAAACTATGTCTTATGTAGCTTTATATAGAAAATTCCGTCCAGACTCTTTTGAAGAGGTTAAGGGGCAGGAACATATTGTAACAACTCTGAGAAATCAGCTTATACATGACCGAGTTGGACATGCATATCTTTTTTGTGGTACAAGAGGAACAGGAAAGACCACTATGGCAAAAATTCTTGCCAAGTCTGTAAATTGTGACAATCCAGGCGAAAATGGTCCCTGCGGCGTATGTGACAGTTGCAAAGCCATAGCAGATGGAAGCTCACTGAATGTTATTGAAATAGATGCCGCATCTAACAGTGGTGTAGATAATATCAGACAGATTAAGGAAGCAGTTCAGTATTCCCCTGCACAGGGAAAATATTTAGTTTATATAATTGATGAGGTTCACATGCTTTCTGCGGGAGCATATAATGCACTCCTGAAAACATTGGAGGAACCACCGGAATATGTTATATTTATTCTTGCTACTACCGATGAGCATAAGATTCCTGTGACTATAAAATCTCGATGTCAGAGATATGATTTTCACAGAATTTCTATTGATACAATAGCTGACAGACTTGAGGAGATTGTCAGCAGAGAAGGTGAGAAGGCTACACGGGAGGCTCTTAGATTTATCGCCAGAAGTGCTGATGGTTCTATGAGAGATGCACTTTCAATACTTGATGAATGTATGTCTGTAAGCTATGGGACTGAGCTCACAAGAGACAGTGTCCTTAAGACTATTGGAGCAGTATCTGTGGATATATATGTTGATCTGCTTCAATATATAAAAGAAGATAATCCTGAAAAGGTGCTGGAACTAATTAACGAAACGATATATAATGGCAAGGATTTGACAAAATTTGCGGATGATTTTACATATTTCCTGAGAAATGTTCTTTTCCTTAAGCTTTCGCCAAATGTTGCCGAGGACCTGGATCTGACGCAGGAGGCAGCTGAGCAGCTAAAACAGTTAGGAGAAATGTTTAGCTCTGATGCTCTTACAAGATTTCTCAGTATTATGCAGGAAGAATGCTCAGCTATCAGACTTTCGTCAGTTAAAAGAGTATCGCTTGAAATGGCTATGATCAAAATGATGAGGCCAGAGACGGACGTGGATTACAGTTCATTGATAGCCCGACTTGAAAAACTTGAGACATCAGAAGGAAATTCTAAAGGTGTTAAGCCGAATAATGCAGAAAACACAGATGCAGACATCAGACTGAATGAGGAACAGCAAAGAGAGATAGATTCCCTGATAGAAAGTCTGATAGAAAAGAAGCTTAAGAAATATCTGTCTGAAAATACTGTCCAAAGAAGCAGTCAGAATGAGGTAAAATCTCCATTTGACGCTGAGAAACAAAGTGATATTATAGTACATAATATAAGGGAAAAATATGCTCCTGCAACTGCGGAGGAGCTCCTTAAGATTTCCAGAGAATGGAGAGATAAAATAGTTCCCAGATTAAGCGGACCTCTGAAAAGATTTGCAATGGATGTTCCGGTTGAACCGGCTGGAGATTATTCAGAGGATGGAGTATCTAAGCTGCTGCTTGTTTTTGATGAACGAGATATTACAAGTGATAATAGATATCCTTATTTCAGTGAAGAAAAACATAGAAATGATCTGGCTAATGATCTATCAGAGATTCTAGGAAAAAGGGTAGAGTTTGAGATAGTTACGCGAAAAGGCATAAGGGGTACTTTGGATGAGGACTCCACTGCTTTAAATAAAATTTTATATGATAATGTAAAAGAAGTAGAAAGTGAGGATGAACTCGATGGCTAAGAGAGGCGGATATCCAGGTGGCATGATGCCTGGAAATATGAATAACCTTATGAAACAGGCACAGAAGATGCAGAAACAGATGGAGGAAACTCAGGCTGAGCTTGAAACAAAAGAATATGAGGCATCTGCAGGTGGCGGAGTAGTAAAGGTTAAAATAAATGGTCAGAAAGAAATTACTGAAATGAAGATATCTGAGGAAGTAGTTGACCCTGATGATATTGAGATGCTTGAAGACCTTATAATGGCTGCGGTAAATGAAGCTATTCGTATGCAGGGCGATGATGAAAGAGAGCAGCTTGGTAAGATTACCGGCGGTATGGGTGGAGGCCTCGGAGGTCTGTTCTAATGAATATATATGGTGGAGAAGTTAACAGACTGATAGAAGAGCTGGGGCATCTTCCGGGAATAGGAGCAAGAAGTGCTCAAAGACTTGCATTTTATATAATAGGAATGCCTGAGGATAGAGCTGAGGCCCTATCCAGTGCAATAATAAATGCTAAGAAAAATATAAAGTATTGCAAGGAATGCTATACTATTACTGATCAGGAGAAATGTCCTGTTTGTTCGTCTATGAACAGAGACCATAAAACTATTATGGTGGTGGAATCTCCAAGGGACATGGCAGCATATGAAAAAACCGGAGAATATAACGGAGTATATCATGTTCTGCATGGAGTAATAAATCCCAGTCAGGGAATTGGTCCTGAAGAGATAAAGCTGAAGGAGCTTCTCCTCAGACTTAGAGAAGAAGTAGATGAAATAATCGTAGCAACTAATTCGAGCATAGAAGGTGAAGCAACGGCAATGTATATATCCAAAATGATCAAACCTTTGGGGATAAAGGTTACCAGAATAGCAACTGGAGTTCCGGTTGGTGGCGACCTTGAGGTTACTGATGAGATTACATTGCTTCGCGCACTGAATGGTCGGGTGGAATTGTAGCAAATTACAAAAACGAGGAGGGTTACAAATGAAGAAAATAGGAATACTTACAAGTGGTGGAGACTGCCAGGCTCTTAATCCAACAATGAGAGGCGTTGTAAAGAGCATGGAGAACCTTTTCGGGGATGTTGAAATATATGGATTCCTTGAAGGTTACAAGGGACTGATTTACGGAAATTATAAGAAGATGGAGCCAATGGAATTCTCTGGACTTCTTGCAAAGGGTGGAACTGTTCTTGGTACATCAAGAGTTCCATTCAAATATCTGGATACGCCAACTGATGATGGTGTTGAGAAGGTCCCTGCAATGGTTAAGAATTACAAGAAACTGGATCTTGACTGTCTCTTTGTTTTAGGTGGAAATGGATCTCAGAAGACAGCTTACAGACTGTCTCAGGAGGGGCTTAATGTTATTGGACTTCCTAAGACTATAGATAACGATATCTGGGGAACTGATATGACTTTCGGCTTTCAGAGTGCAATAGATGTTGCAACTCATGCTATCGACTGCATTTACACTACTGCTGAGTCACATAATCGTGTATTCGTTATCGAGACTATGGGTCATAAGGTTGGCTGGATTACTCTTTATGCAGGAGTTGCAGGTGGAGCTGATGTTATACTTCTTCCGGAAATCCCATATGACATGAAGAAAGTCTATAAGGCTATCGAGAAGCGTAAGAAGATGGGCAAGAAGTTTGCTATCATTGTAGTGGCTGAAGGAGCTATCTCTAAAGAACTCGCTAAGCTTCCTAAGAAGGAAAGAAAGCAGAAGCTTGCAGAGAAAACTTATCCATCGATTGCATATGAGGTTGCAGCTGATATCCAGAGTAAATATACTGATGCAGAAGTCAGAGTTGCACTTCCTGGCCATACTCAGAGAGGTGGAAATCCTGATGCATATGACAGAATTCTTTCCAGCCGTTTTGGTGCAAAGGCAGCTGAGCTGTTTAAGGCAAAGGATTTTGGCAAGCTTGTAGTGTTCAAGAATAATGAAGTTACAGCTATTCCTATGGAGGAATCAGCTGGCAAATTAAAATATGTTGACCCTGAGGATCAGCTTGTTTTAGAAGCTAAGACTTTGGGAATCAGCTTTGGAGACTAAGCAGCATAATGATTAAACGCATCATATTTGGGTCGCTCCTATTTATAATTACATTTATAGGAGCGGCTCTGTCCTTTAACTACATAAATAACAGACAGAAGAATTCCAGAACCGTAGAGGGCTTCAACCCTACTATGCCAAAGGCTTACATTATGTATGAAGGGGTGAAGATAAACAGCATCCTGGGATATAAAGATCAGATTGATACAAGCCTTTACAGGGATTCTATTGTTCCTATGGATTCGTCCAAAACTGTGAATATTATTCTGGCAGATTCCATTGATACCGGTGCTGACATCAAATACGAGCTTCGTTCATTTGATGGCAGCAATCTTATTGAAGAGGGCGATTTCAGATTTGTTTCAACTGATCTGGGCTATAGTGAATATTGTGCATCTTTCAGAATGAATCTGAGCATCGGTACAGAATACAGCCTTGTAATAAAGGTCATAAGGCAAAAGGATACTATTTCCTATTACACCAGAGTAGTACGTCTGAATGACTGCAGACTGGACGATTTTCTGACCTTTTCTACGAATTTCAGCGACAAAATATACGAAGAAAATAAATTATTTAACCAGACAGCTACATCTACTGATGCTGTTACTACTTTTAATGTATCCGGAGAGCAGGCGGAGATCAGAAACAGCAAGAAAAATCAGGAAAAAACAACGTCCGGATATGCAACAACTACAGATGCGCTAGCCAGCTACACAGAAGTTAATATAGGTAATTACTTTTCCAGTGCAGATGCAATGAGTAGTCTTTATAATGCAGAAGAATCTGTTGTAGTTACGTCTGATGGAAATCCCGGTTATGTTACACTGAATTCTTCCTATGAGGATGTTATCTTTACCGGAATGAGTATTGAGAGACTGAGTGAAGTAATTCCTAAGGTCAGAGAGGTTTCAAGAGACAGCGCTATTATTGAACTTCGATATAAGGCAATTTCTGAAGTGAATGGTATAGGCGTAACCTACGCTGTTTCAGAATATCTTACTATGGAGTATGACAATGGAGCGGCTGCTATAAAGCTTCATGACTATAGAAGATATCTTAATCAGGACTTCAGAGCTGAGAGAATCACCTCACTTTCAAATAGTATCAATCTTGGTATTACATATGAAAGAGAACCGAAATATCTGACAAATAAGAACAACAAAAAGGTGGCCTTTATAGCTGATAACAGTTTATGGCTATATGATAATACAAGAAGCATTTATTCAAGCGTATATGGAACTTCAACAGATGAGGCTGAAAAGGAGAGATTCCCTCAGGAAGGCTATGACATTATGCTTCTTAACATGGATTCAGATGTTCTGGACTTTGCAGTTTATGGAAGAATAAATGAAGGACCGAGAGAGGGAAGAAATGGAGTTCTTCTATATGAATACAATATTCAGGATTCTACCCTGAAGGAGTTGTGCTTCATCTCATCGAATCTGTATTATGAAACAATGAAGCTGTCGGTGGGACGACTCTGTTATTATGACAAAACCAACAGAGCATTTTACTGTCTGATGGGACAGAACCTGCTGCATGTTGATATATTTTCTGGACAGGTAGAAACACAGGTTGATTCGCTGACCAGCGATGAGATTCTGGTTTCAGAGAATATGAAGGTTATCGCGTATCCTGACAAGGCTGACAGACTGAATGTCGAAGCAGTAACTGTAAGAGATTTTGAAAGCGGTAAAGAGACTACACTTAAGAGAAAAGGAAAGAATCTGTCGATTCTTGGCTTTATAGGAAATGATGTCATGTATGGAACTGCCGATAAGGAAAATATATCCCGGGCAGTAGATGGCACACCACAGTTCCTTTTCGAACAGCTTTATATTGTAGATAGCAGTGGTTCCGTTTTAAAGAAATATGATAAAGAAGGAATGCTTGTTTCGAATGTGGAATTTAAAGAAAACAACATTTACCTTACAAGAGTCAGAAAAAATGAGGAAACAGGTGCCTTTGAGGAGGCTCAGGGGGATTATATTTCCTACAAGCCTTCAGAAAATGATGATACTATGAAGGTTGTGGTTTCCAAGAATGAGGCTGGAAATGAGGAATTGCATCTTAAGTTCCCTGACAGTGTTTATGTAATGTCAGGAAACGAAGAAATATTTACGAGAGTATCTTCAAGCAATAATGAGATTGATGTGAGAAATGAGTCTGATATCGATAGAACTGCCGCTTATATATTTGAACCGGCTGGACTTGAGACATCTTCTATAAGCGTTGGTAAAGCAGTAAGATATGTCTATGATGAAGGCGGATTTGTTGTAAATACAAATGGAGACACCATGTATATGGTTAAACAGATGAGACCATATCTTACGGTAGCTGGTTCATTTCCTTACAAAGCGGTGGATAACGAGGCTGATACACTGGCAGCCTGCAATTATATGTGCATTTTGGCAGCAGGAATCTCAGCGGATTATGATGAGGTCAGATCAAAAGGAAACTGGGAAGAAAGCTTTGAAATGTATTCGAGTGATGTAAGAGGAATCAACATTTCAGGAGTCAAGATGGATACAGCAATAGGATATCTGAGTGACGGAAGTCCATTTGCCGCGAGAATTGGTGACAGATATGTGCTTGTTGTTAGCTATAATGATGATTACATAAGATATTATGATCCTATCGAGGATAAAGAAATAAAGCTTGAAAGATATAGATTCCAGATGCAGGTCAATGAAAAGGATAATGAATTCTATACCTTCGTCAGATGATGGACATATACTACATTTTGACTTTTGACAACATATACTACATTTTGACTTTTGACACTTATGTCATATCATGATATAATTCTGTGGTTTGTAAAATAGTTTCTCAAAGAAAGGAGTGTAGAGTCACTATTAGCGCCTGGCCCAAATTATGGGTGACGAGGTTTGGCAGTTATCGAAAGATTCGGCGGATTCTGCCACGGCTGAGTATAGTGTTAGTTTTTGTAGAGTCTGAAAAAAATTCGGATTTTGATGATGCTATGAGGTGGGTCGTCAGAGAGAAAGGAAAAAGCGGAAATAAAACCGTAACAGAGGTTCTCTCGTCACATTAGGGGTAATACTTTTGTTCATTGAAATAAAAATATTGAAAGAAAGAGAGAAGAATATATGAGAGTAGTAATTCAGGAAAACTATGATAATATGTGTAAATGGGCTGCAAATTATATCGCAGCTAAAATAAATAATCATAAAGAAAATCGTCCATTTGTTCTTGGCCTTCCAACAGGTTCTTCACCAATTGGAGTATATAAGGAGCTTGCAAGAATGAACAAGGCAGGCGAGGTTTCATTTGCAAATGTAGTTACATTTAATATGGATGAATATCTTGGACTTCCTAAGGACCATGACCAGAGCTACTGGTATTTTATGCATGATAATTTCTTTAATCACCTTGTTGACATGAAACCTGAAAATATCAACATTCTTAATGGAATGACTGATGATCCAGAAGGTGAGTGCGCCAGATATGAGGAGAAGATTGCTTCTTATGGTGGCATTGATCTTTTCATGGGTGGTATTGGCGTAGATGGACATATTGCATTTAATGAACCATTTACATCACTTTCATCAAGAACTGGTGTTAGAGATCTTACAACAGATACACGTATTGTTAATTCGAGATTCTTCGGAAATGATCCTGAAAAGGTTCCAGCACAGGCTCTTTCTGTAGGTGTAGGAACCGTAACTGATTCAAAAGAAGTTCTTATTCTTATCAATGGACATAATAAGGCTCGTGCCCTTGCTGCAACAGTTGAAGGTAATGTAAGTCATAAATGGACCTGCAGCGCTCTTCAGATGCATAATGGAGCTATCATTGCATGTGATGAAGCAGCCTGTGGTGAGCTTACTGTAGATACATATAAGTATTTCCTTGATATAGAAAAGAAAGAGAGGCTTTAATCAATGTATACAATATCAGATCTTTATGACCTTGATCATACACTTGCAAAGGATTATCTGTCACAGTTCACATACCCATGGGAAGCTCTTAAAGGAATAAAGGATTTTATCCTTGAGCTTGGCCCTACACTTGGTGAGGACTATGAAGAGGTTTCTGAGAATGTATGGGTACACAAAACAGCAAATGTTTTCCCATCAGCATATCTTGGAGCACCTTGTATCATTGGTCCAAATACAGAAGTAAGACATGGTGCATTTGTTCGTGGTTCAGCACTTGTAGGAGCTGACTGTGTTGTTGGTAACAGCGTTGAGTTGAAAAATGTTATCCTGTTCGATCATGTCCAGACACCTCATTATAACTATGTTGGAGATTCTATCCTTGGTTATTTCAGTCATATGGGTGCAGGAAGTATAACCAGTAACGTAAAGAGTGACAAGAAGCTTGTTATAGTACATAACGGAACTGAAAATGTTGAAACAGGCATTAAGAAGTTTGGTGCTATGCTTGGCGACTATGTTGAAGTTGGATGTAATGCAGTTTGCAACCCCGGCACCGTAATAGGAAGACATTCAAATGTTTATCCTACATCCTGCGTTAGAGGAGTTGTTCCTGAGAATTCAATATGGAAGGATAATGGAGAGATAATTCATAAGGAGGAAAGATAAATGGGTAAGTATTTTGGAACAGACGGATTCCGTGGAGAGGCTAACAAGGATCTTACTTTTGAACATGCTGTAAAGATTGGTCGTTTCCTTGGATGGTACTATGGTGCCAGACTTGATAAGAAATGTAAGGTAGTTATTGGAAAAGATACAAGAAGAAGCTCATATATGTTTGAGTATGCTCTTTGTACAGGACTTATGGCCAGTGGAGCTGATGCATATATCATGCATGTTACAACCACTCCATCAGTTGCATATATCGCAAGAGTTGATGATTTCGATTGCGGAATCATGATTTCAGCTTCGCATAATCCATATTATGATAATGGTATTAAACTCCTTAATGGTGATGGAGAGAAGATGGATGAGGAGACAATCCTTAAGGTTGAGGAATATATCGATGACAAACTTGAGATTCCTATCGCTTCAAAGGATGAGATCGGCCGTACAGTAGATTATGCAGCAGGACGTAACCGTTATATCGGATATCTTATATCTATGAGCAAATACAGCTTCAAAGATGTAAAGATAGGTCTTGATGTTGCAAATGGAGCAGCATGGCAGATTGCAAAGGGTGTATATGATGCACTTGGAGCAAAGACATATGTTATGAATGATAATCCAGACGGATATAACATCAATACAGACTGTGGTTCTACTCATATCGAACATCTTCAGAAATTCGTAGTTGAGAAGGGACTTGATATCGGATTTGCTTATGATGGTGATGCTGACAGATGTCTTGTGGTTGATGAGAAGGGTGATGTTGTTACAGGTGATCACATCCTTTATATCTATGGTCTTTACATGAAAGAACGTGGAAAACTTGCTAATAATAAGGTTGTTACTACAATTATGAGTAACTTTGGTCTTTATAAGGCACTTGATAAGGTTGGTATCGAGTATGATAAGACCAAGGTTGGAGATAAGTATGTTTATGAAAATATGGTCCAGACCGGAAACCGTATCGGTGGAGAGCAGAGTGGTCATATTATCTTTACAAAATATGCAACTACCGGTGATGGAATACTCACAAGTATTAAGATGATGGAAGTTATGCTGGCAAAGGAAAAGCCAATGTCAGAGCTTGCAGCTCCTGTTGTATTCTATCCACAGGTACTTAAGAATGTTCGTGTTAAGAGTAAGCCAGATGCACAAAATGATCCAGATGTACAGGCAGCAGTTGCAAAGGTAGCTGAAGAACTTGGAGATACAGGACGTATACTTGTTCGTGAGTCAGGTACAGAGCCTGTAATCAGAGTCATGGTTGAGGCTGAAAGTGATGAAATCTGTGAGAAATATGTTGATCAGGTTATAGATGTGATTGCGAAGAAGGGACATTTGTCAGAATAATTTAAAAACTTCACTTTTTCTTCACAAATTAAACCAAAGTTTTTCATAATTGATTGGTATATTAAAGATGTTCCAAATGAAGGATTCTATACCTTCCCCCACATTTTTTCATACCAGGAAGCCGCCGTAAGGCGGCTTTCTTCGTTACTTCGTTAGGGTCATCGATTACTATGTAATTGACGGCTAAATCCCCAAAACTGTGAATAATGACACTTTTTTAAATCAGAAAAATCTTGACATGATTTTATATTCTGTTTATATTGTTTCAAGTGTAGATTAGTTATATTTAAAGAAATTAATTATATCTTGAAAGATTAATTTATGTCTCTGATAAGATACATTGGTTGAGAAAAAGTATTTCTCAAGAAGGAGGGAAAATGAAGACACCATTTGTAACAAAAGAAATGGTAGAGGAGATTGCTAAGAAATATCCGACACCTTTTCACATTTATGATGAAAAAGGAATAAGAGAAAATGCCAGAGCACTGAATGCTGCATTTTCCTGGAATAAAGGATTTAAAGAATACTTTGCAGTTAAGGCTACCCCAAACCCTGCAATTCTTAAGATTCTTCATGAAGAAGGCTGTGGAACAGATTGTTCTTCTATGGCAGAGCTGGTAATGTCTGAAAGATGTGGAATCCTTGGAGATGATATCATGTTTTCATCAAATGATACACCAGCTGCTGAATTCATTAAGTGTGCCGAGCTTGGTGGAACAATAAATCTTGACGATATCACACATGTTGATTTTGTATATAATGCATTAAAAGATGTAAAGATGGCAGATCCGGCTGCATCCGGCAAGATGCCTAGGAAAATGTCCTGTCGTTTCAATCCAGGTGGCGTATTTTCACTTGGTTCGAGTGAAGAGGGCTTCCAGGTTATGGATACGCCTGGCGACAGCAAGTATGGAATGACAGAAGAACAAATTATTGAGGCTTTTAAGAAGCTTTCAGAGCTTGGAGTTGAAGAATTGGGAATGCATTCATTCCTTGCAAGTAATACTGTTACAAATGAATATTATCCAGCACTTGCAGGAATTCTTTTTGAACTGGCTGTTAAGATTCAGGAAAAAGCAGGAGTTAAGCTTTCCTTTATTAATCTGTCAGGTGGTGTAGGAGTACCTTATGATCCTGAGAAAGAGCCAAATAATATAGCTATAATCGGTGAAGGAGTACATAAGAAGTTTGATGAGATTCTTGTTCCAGCAGGAATGGGAGATGTTTCAATATATACAGAACTTGGAAGATTTATGCTTGCGCCATTTGGACATCTTGTTACTAAAGCAATTCATGAGAAGCATATCTATAAGGAATATATCGGAGTAGATGCCTGTGCTGCAAACCTTATGAGACCAGCTATGTATGGTGCATATCATCATATAACAGTACTCGGCAAGGAAGATTCACCAAAAACAAAAGTTTATGATGTTACTGGTTCACTCTGTGAAAATAATGATAAATTTGCAATTGACAGAGAACTTCCTGAAATTGAAAAAGGAGATTACCTTGTAATCCATGATACAGGAGCACATGGCTTCTCCATGGGATATAACTATAATGGAAGACTCTGGTCAGCAGAACTCTTGCTTAGAGAAGATAATTCTGTTATAGAAATCAGAAGAGCTCAGACACTTGATGATTATTTTGCAACCTTAGATAATTACTGGGATTTGGAT
>JAILEL010000239.1 GCA_024687845.1 Eubacterium sp. | reverse complement strand
GGAAGTTTAGTACTTTATGTCTTCAAGCACCTTATCAATCAGCGAGGCATTCTTTATCGAAAAATCAGCCGTAATATACGGTTTTTCGCCTGTAAGAACGCATTGTGAGAGCTGCTGCACCTCAAGTGAGTAGTTGTTAGGCACTTCAATTTTTCTCTCTATAATTCCTTCTTCTGTAAATATCTGATAAGCCACATTACCTTCCTGATTATACTCCACATCTGATCTGATAGTTCCTTTTGTACCATGGATATACAGCCTGTCGAATCTAGCATTGGTATTCTCCCCAAAGATCATTCCCACATTAAATGAGGCTCTGGCTCCATTTTCAAACTTAACTATTCCTGCAGTATTTAGATCTATTCCCTCATCCGAAAACTCAGCCGATGCTTTCACAAGTTTCGGTTCGGAGTCAATAAGTGATAGAATCATGGTTGTACAGTAGCATCCCAGATCATACATAGCACCACCACCAAGCTCCTTATGAAGACGAATATCTTCTTTATAGCCCTGTGTGATAAATGCTGATTCAATATAATCAACATCACCAATCAGGCCACTCTTAACATCTTCTTTTAAGCTCTTAACGTATGGACTATGGAGATATGCATACGCCTCCATAAGTAGGACATTATTCTGCTCTGCAACACCGAACATTTCCTTTAATTCCTCAGCAGTAAGACCCATTGGTTTCTCGCAAAGCACATGCTTTCCAGCCTGCAGGGCTTTGATAACCCATTCCTTATGCAGATTATTTGGAAGTGGAACATAAATTATCTGTACATCCGAATCCTCCAGAAGTTCATTATAGCTTCCATAAGCTTTCTTGAATCCAAATCTTTCCTTATAGCTTTCTGCTTTCTCTATGCTTCGTCCTGCAATAGCGTATAGTTCACAGCTCTCCGCCTTCTTCATTCCTGGAATAGTTCCCCAGGATGCAATATTTGCAGTTCCCAATATGCCCCATTTTACCTTATTCATAATGTGCCCCTTTCATTCTTTGATTACTTCTGGTTAATTCATCTCTATCATAGAGATAAATTATCAAAAAAACGTTTCTATAACACCATAGATTCAGAATAGTTCACATGAGGCGAAAATAAAAGTAAATATTTATTTTATTTTGACGAGTTTTTGCATTCAAGGCTACTATTCGCGTTTCCCATAAAATAAAAAAGGCACCCCTGATTTTTTAATTCAGGGATACCTGTATTGCCGCATACCTTTCGGAATTAAGCACATTCTCCATTGCTTCAACAGGAGTCATTCCGATCACCTGCATCAAAGTTCTGAAGGTTGATGCACTGCATCCTGATACCAGCTGTACACCTTTTCTGTTCGCATCAGCATGGAACACATCGTTTCTGCTGTTTACATTCCAGAATACTACATTAGGTATATCATAGCCATTTGCCAAATACTGTGATCTCATGTTGTCGTAAAATGTCCAGTCTTTATCGCCACAGTAGTCTATTTCCATATCGGATATGACTATTATTGACTTTGGCATTTCATCAGCAGGTGTATTATTCTTTACAGCAAGCTTAAGAACCTTTCTAAATGCTGCTTCCAGATTGGTATTCATACCCCAGGAAGCCTTCTGAACACTATTAACCTTCTGTTCCAGAGTTTTTCCTTTCAGAGTTACTATATCTGGAGTACCACTGAAGGTCATAAAGAGATTATGAAAATCACCCTTATTTCTTTCTGCAAAATATATAGCAAGACCAACTGCAGAAGCTATTGGCTGAGCATTCATTACGAACATTGAACCAGAAGTATCTGCCATTACAAGTGCATTTATTCCTTCACCTGTATAGTCAGGAAGCGCCTTCCACTGTGCTTCAAGTACTTCCTTTTCTTCCTTGCTAAGCTCAGAACGTCTGAAGAAATAATTATTATTCAGAAAATTCTTCACTATATCATATGGATAAAGTGTGGATGAATTAATCTTCTCTTCACCCTTTGAAACAGCTGAGATATACTCACCGAAACGCTCTTCATCATGTCTGATAAATGCATTTCTGTATATCATCATTGCTCTTGATGGAACTTCGCCATAGCATATACCCTCCCAGTCATTTGCAGACATTCTGGTTTCAACCACATCGAGTCTTCTTCTAAGAGCACGGACTATTCTCTTAAAATCATATACTGAGTATCCAAGCTTATGCGCAGTGAGTATACCCAGCTTTCTTGTATTCCTTGAGCTGGCATCCGCGGTCTTTATCCACTTTGCAAGAAGAGAAACATTTCCAGACTCCTTAAGTGCCTGTACATCAGCCTCGAACTGTTCCTTCATTACGGACCACATCTCATCTTCAAGAGATGTGCCTACAAGTGTATACAGATCATCGAATCTGCCATACTCAGGAATAAGTCTTATATTATCTGCAAGAGCTTCTGGATACTTTTCCGCCATATATCTTATGACAGTTCTAAATGTATCTCTTTCACCCAAGCCCTCTCTTACGTCTCTCGCATAGAAGGCAGCTCTTGTTGCAAGAAGAGGATTCTCTCTGAATGCATCAGCGAAGAGTCTCTCTATTCTGACATGGTCTGCTGTTCTCAGAGCACCTGCTGTACTAAAGAAATCAAGGCAAGCCTGTCCGGTAGTATTAAGTGCAACTGCACCATTTTCAGTTGTAGTAAACTTTGATTCATTTCTAAGTACATCTGCGAAATTCATAGTTTTATCCTTACCTTTCTTAGTTTTCCTCTGGGAGCCCTCGGCTCTGGGAGCCTCCATCGCTCAGGTAACCCACTCCTCTGTGAGCCCTTTCCTCTGGGAGCCCTCGGCTCTTCGAGCCGTGTCCCAGAGGTTACATGACACGTTGATTCACTGGAATATGATCATTTGTTTGCTGTTCGTGTCACTTTAGATTTTATCAATCAGCAGTAGCGAGGGCAGGATTCGAACCTGCGACACCATAATCCCTAAAAGAGTTGCTGTTAGAACCACGGGAATGATTCATTTTTCATGTGCTCTACCAATCTCCTGGCATCTCGCCCTTCGATATGTTCTGAGCTACCTCGCTTTATCACTTTAAGGAAGCTTGCTTGCTTCGATGTTGTAAGGATAAACCATATTAAGTTTTTAATCATTTCAAAAAAGTTGCGAACTATTCATCCATTAAACTCAGCAACTCATTCTGTTTCTCAATTCTTTGCTTCAGCTGTTTCATAAATCTTTCGTTCCCTATCACTTCCACCGCTGATCCAAAGGATAAAACCTCTATAAGCAGTTCTGTCTCATTTCCCTCATTGTAATATATCTCACATTTATAAAGATCATCATTAATTCGGGTAGTATTCTTTTTATAACTGGCAAACTGAAGCATCGCTCTTTCGAGTGCATTTCGCTCGGTTTTGATATGAAGTGTTACAGGTTCTTTATAATATGAAGCTGTAATAATCTCATCAAGGTCCGGCTCCAAAGCTTCATCAATATAGATTCCGGTACCGCTAACTTCACTTATTCTGGACAGATTGATAGTGTAAAGCCTGTCTTTACTTTTCTTTTCACTCTCGGATAGATTTTTTCTCTCCACTGCAAGAAGTCTGAACCGGTCATTTTTCACCGAATATTCCAGCTTACATGGAATAAAATGGTAATGTACTCTTTTCTTAGTTCGCGAATTAAAGCTTATATCCAGAACCTCTCGATGTTTTATGGCACAAAGTACGGTTCTAAATATACTCCGATATTCTTTTGACTCAAAATCATCGCCATCTGTAAATCTATCTACATATTCAAAATCCTCTGCTTCAAATAAAGGCTCAATTGAACCTAGTCCGGACTTAAGTACATCAATCTCTGAATCATCCAGAAATAGTCTGATTCTTCTATCTTCAAGAACGGATCTCAGCCATCTCTTCTGAAGAAGCGAAAGAGGGATATTCTGAGACGAAGCCTCATTTGACAGGACTGAGGTATATAGTTCACCTTCCTTTTCAAATATAGAGAGGGTTCCATCAGCTATTTTGGGAATCAGATAAAGCATAGTTTCACCAAAGCCCTTTTGTTCCACAGCCTTAGAAAGCTCAGAACCTGTAAATGTTCCCTTTCTTAATAGAGTCGATATTATATTGTAATATGCACTATATATTTCCGAATATAAATTCATATCTCGCACCTACCCCTGATACATGCTGGCCATCTCTCTTATGTCCTTCAGAAAATCCGATCTGAGCTTTCGATTTTCACTTTTCTCATTCAGTTCTTCGTCCAATGTATAGAATCTTATTTCCACAATCCTTCCGATAAATGTTCTGAGCCATGGATACATTTCAACCGGGTCAAAAACTATCTTCTCATAACAGAAGATGTTATCTTCGAGTTTTGTGATAACTCCGTCTTTTCCTTCTCTTTTAAGACGCTGAATGATAAAGTCTTCATATTTTTCATCGATACTGAGAATCAGCTTCACCTTGGTCTTCATGCCAAAGAAGGAAACACCCCAGACGTATCTCAAACTGCTGTTTAATGTCTCACTTATCTTCTGTGGATTCAGCTCGTCCAATTCTTTTTTTATTTCATCTGGCAATTCTTCGTTAGTTTCTATATAATCACTAACCTTTTTTATCTGATCTAATCGAAAGCATATAAATCTAAATCTGTTTTTATCCTCAACTCTGCTCTTACGTTTCTGATAGAAGCAGACATATCTCCTTCCTGTTCTGACACTGACCATTATTTTAAGAGGAATGCCAATAAAGTTCTGGATATTCTCATTTCTGCTATTTTTCACTTCAAGCTGAATCATTTGAAAAGCTTTTTTTGCTTCAAGAAGCTGGTACAATATTTCATCCTCGAGTGTAAATGAAGGAAAACTATGCTTTACACGAAAGACTTCATTCTTCTCATCTATCTCATCAAGTACTGTGCTTCCAACATAGCCAAACGGAATATCCAGCTGCATAAAAGAAACTGCATCACTCAGATTTTCTGATATATGACTCTTTTCCCCTTCACATACCAGCTCATAAAATGTGCTTCCTCGCCTATATAAAACTGCCTTGCCCTGTTTTTCCGAAACAACAAGTCCTTCTTTTACATATTCATTCAGTTTCCGTCTTACCATCTGCGTATCAACCGCAAGGGCATAATCAGTTGATAGAATATCTGCTATTTCATTTGCGGTAAATGCAATCTCTGATTCATAAAGAATATCAACTATAGAAAAATGTAATAATATATCATTGTCAGTGAAACTCTTGGTTTTCCACACAGCAAAAAGAGGATTTTCATCCAAAAGATTGCTATCCATCTGCAAAGAAATGTTCTTTCCCCTGACTCCTGCTGATTCTGTAGTTTCTTCTTCTACATAATCTCCAAGCCAGCTGGTAATCCTTCGACGTTCATCATCGTAGGTTCTTGCGCTCTTTTTTTCGGATGTAAAATCCTGTCTGCTCTTAAAACCGTACACGAAAAAGTCCCGAACATAGTCGCGACTTTTTCCGAAGCTTTTAATTAACTCTTGAAATTCTGACATTTTTTATCCTTTAAGTACCCCTACCGTTTTCAGTCTTCGCAAAGGAATTACAAGGTCTTTCTGATTTTCCATTACCACATCAATATCTTTATAAGCGAATCTGCACTCTTCTGCAACATCATTTTTAGATGCTTTTCCAAGAACGACTCCCTCTGATTTAAGATCCAGCATCACCTGTTCCACAGTAAATGCCGCCTTTGCACCTGATCTGGAATATGCTCTTCCTGCTCCATGTGAGGATGAACAGAAGCTGTCCGGATTTCCTTTACCTTCAACCACATAGCTATAGGAGCCCATTGCTCCTGGTATCACTGCCATGTCACCTACTCTTGCACGATTTGCTCCCTTTCTATGAACCCATACATTTTCACCAAAATGATTTTCAATCGCTGCGTAATTATGATGACAGTTAATCTGCTCTCCAAATATTACCTCTTTATCAGTGTATTTTTCAATCAGTGTTTTAACTATCTCACAGGCTTTATCCATCATGGCCTTTCTATTCTCAAATGCATAGTCCATTGCAAGCTTCATCCAATTGATATACTGTTTACCTTCTTCACTATCTACTGGAAGAAATGCAAGTCTCCACTCAGATGGAACCTGACTGTAATATCTCTCATTCAGTTCTCTCGCCTTGTTATGAAAATCGTCGCAGATAGCCTTGCCAAGATGACGACTACCAGAATGGATCATAAGGCAAAGATATCCCTCATCATCAACCTGAAGCTCAAGAAAATGATTTCCACCTCCAAGTGTTCCAACCTGGTAGTAGCCATCTTCAATAAGGTCATGAAGTTCTGGATTTGCCTCGTATTTATCCCACTCTTCTTTTGCTCTGTCAAGAACCGGACTTTCTTGTTTATCTTTATGTCTTGCAGTATTTACAGGAATACTTCTCATGAATCCACTGATGATATTCTGA
Source organism: Eubacterium sp. (assembly GCA_024687845.1). The sequence goes on along the minus strand of JAILEL010000239.1, from coordinate 5,691 downwards.
ACAAGACTTCCACTTCCGGTCTGAATATCCTTTATGTCATCAAGTTTGATATTCGTATCAACAAAGTTCATACCACAGCCAATATCCACTCCTACGGCATTAGGAATAATTACGCCCTTGGTTGCAATCACACCACCTATTGGCATTCCCTTCCCTGTATGAGTATCTGGCATAAGGCTGACCCACTTATGAATAAAAGGCAGATTTGCCAGGTGTCTCGCCTGCTCTATGCAGGATTCCTCTATATCATCCTTACTACCCAGCCATATTTTAATAGGACGACGAAGTTCCTCAGAATTATATACGAACATATTCAACTATCTCCTTTCTGAATATTGATTCATGTTAAATTCAGAATACATCAGACTTTAATCATATTCATTTCAAAAAGGCTGCGAACAAATGGCGCTTCACCTCTAAAGAGATGAAACGCCATTAACACTAAACTAATAACATGATTGTTCAATCCAGTTTTGGATAAATTAACAGACACGTATAAGCTGTCTATAGATTATTTTACTACTACTGTTACTTTTGCAGTTTTTCCATTTGCAGAAATCACTGTAATTGTACATTTACCTTTCTTCTTAGCAGTAATCTTACCCTTTGAATTAACAGTTGCAACTTTATTATTTGAACTAAAATACTTAAGCTTCTTATTTCCAATTTTAAGCTTCTTATCTTCTTTAACTAAAGTAGTCTTAATTGTAGAACTCTTTTTGCCCTTAAGAACTACCTTTTTGTTAGAAACAAGCTTAATCTTGGAAACATTTGTTTTATTTCCACCCTTTAAATATCCAGTAACTTTTGAAGAAGCAGTTATCAGCTTATTATTCTTGTCATATGCTGCAACAAAGAAAGCATATTGCTTACCCTTTACAAGCTTCTTAGCTGTAAATGAAGTCTTAGTTGTTGTACCAAGTTTACTGAATTTATTCTTACTTCCAACCTGTCCTCCGTATACAACATACTTCTTAGCTCCCTTAACCTTTTCAAAGCTTAAAGCTGCCTTTTCGCTATATACTTTCTTAATCTGAGGACTAAGCGCTGTATTACTTGCACCCTTAACATCTGAAGATGTACTGAGAGAAGTAACGTATTTTTCTACAGACGCTTCTACAGCACCTTTGGTAAGACTCTTTATTGTCTTCACTTCTGCTTTTTCAGTATCCTGCTTGTCATCCTTTTTGTCATCCTTAACGTCTTTCTTGTCATCATCCTTGACGTCTTTCTTATCGCCATCCTTGATGTCTTTCTTGTCGTCATCTTTATTATCTGTAATTTCATCAGTACCGTTAGCTTTTACATCACCAAGTCCTGCTGTTCCGAATACTGCTGTACTCTGCCAGCCATTTCCTGATGTATCATACCAGCTAAGTGTACCTTGTCTGCTTCCAGAATCATCAGCATCATTAATCTGTAATTCAAGACCGATCTTATCACCAGCTTTAACTGCAACATCTGACCACTTGAATGCAGCTTCAACAGCATAGCCTGTCTCTGTTTTTACTGTAGCAGATTCTATATAATCTTCTGTACAGTGAATTCCGCTTGTATTAAATGAATGTTCATTATCGAAGTTAATTCTGAACTGCTTATCATCTGACTGATATCCGCCGGTTTTAGCATTATTTTCATCTATGAAAACTTCTACTGAATCCTGCTCATGAACAGCTGAAGCATCCTTATTCAGTTCATTATCATTAACATCCATATACAGGTAAAGATTTGTATCATCCCAAAGAAGCTTAGCATTTGCTTTAAGATCAGGATCTGCATGTTCACCAAGTGCTATTGTAAGAGGAACTTCATCTACATCATTCCATATAGCCCCCTTCTTACCATCAACAATTGCAGTACCATTTTTGATAATAGTATATGGCTTAAGCGTAGCCTTTGCATAATACTTTGTACTTGTTTCCTGAGTAAGATTAGTATCGTTATAAACTGCTGTTTTATCAGCAATGTTAGCTACTATATCGAATTTGAGTGTATTAAGAGCAGAGTAGGTTCCAGGAAGCGTAATAGTTGCATTTCCTTCATTAAAATCACTACCCTTAACTTCTATACTCTTAATAGAGTTCTCAGAATCAACATAATAGAATAATACATTATCACTAGTATCAACTTCTTCTCCACTTACATTAATATTGAATTTAATTGATTCTGAATCCCATACAGGAGTGAATGTAACATTAAGCTCATCCTCTGAGAAGCTGTAACTATTTCCGCTGTCATAGCTTCCATCATTTGTCTCTATAATATCTACCTGATTTATATATGGATCTAACTTAGAAGCATCAACTATTGCCCAATATGCAGGTTTAGCCTGATAATTGCCATCAAAGAGAAGTGGACATTGTTTCTGAGAACCAGTTGCTCCACCACCTGCAGCATTCGGATCGTTCAGCCATGATACACTATCTATTGCACCCCAAACTGTAAATGAGTTTACATCGATGTCAGGGTTCTGATCCACTTCACGATATGCATCATAAATAGCTTTATACCTATGACCCATTCTTGTATATTCTATTTCCTTAGCTTCTTTAGATCCGTCATATCCTTTAGAAGTCTTAACATCAAGCTCAGTAACCTGAACCTTTCCTACAATTTTACCATATGTTGTTGCACATTCAATAATCTGAGCCTTTGATGGTGCATCCATCTCATGATGAGCCTGCATACCAAATCCTGATATTCTTGTAGGATTTTTCTCATCGTTTTCATGATTCTTTACTGATTTTAGGAGACTGGCAATAACTGGAACCTTGCTCTGTTGACAATCATTATAATCATTGTAATAAAGCTCAAGAGATTTTGGTGCATATTTGTTAGCAAATCTGAATGCATTAAGGATATAATCAGGTGCTTCGATATATGCCTCTTCCTCACTAGTTGCTTCAACAGGTGTACCTGTACCATAGATTGCAGCCCATTCAGATCTTTCATCTGCAGATCTATATGTACCACTATCATCACTACAAGCTTCATTTACTACATCAAAGCCATAGAACAGGTCTTTATAAGGTGATGTTTCTGAGAAGTAGTGCTCCATAACAGACTTAATATACCATTCTTGACGTTTTGTCATTACATCTGGTTTTACATAAGCGCCTGAAGTCGAATAGCCTTCACGGAAAAACCATGTAGGTGTCTGTGAATGCCATGTAAGAACATGACCTCTAACCTTGATATCTACACCTTCTTCTTTGTTCCACTCAAGGATCTGATCAAGCATGGAGTCAGGTTCACTAAAATCAAGAGCTTCTGGAACAAGACCAAATTCAGCATCCTCTACCAGAGAAGCATTGGAAGTTCCAAGTAATGAATCAGGTTTTAACTCATTTTCCAATGTCACTGCATTAAAATGCTTCTTAATAAGTGTTATGAGTTTCTCATCCTCCATACTGCCAATACCTAAACAGGTACCCATATAGTCGCCTTCACCAATACCATATTCATTAGTTGAAACAACATCTTTAAGATTTGTAAGAGTCATATCTACTTCCTGAACTGGCTCAACAGAAAATGCAACTTCACTGTCAAGTGAAAATGTACCATATGGCTGTGTATTTGAACACATAATTATAAGATACTTAGCCGTTGGATAACATATATCCTTAAATACCGGACTACCATAGCTTGACGCAAGACCTTCTCCATATCTTCCAGTTTGATCCTCTACTTCAAACTGAGCCTGAGACATAAGCTTATAGCTATATGCATTTGCATCTCCTTTTATTTCTATCTTGGATATTCTGGAAGCTTCAATATCTTCTGGAAGTTTGAAGAAAACACTCTGAAAATCACTATTGAAAGTAACAGTACCCTTTTCTGTATCTACTACTGCACCGGAATCTGCAGCTATTCCAAGCTGACTCAGTGTCCTTGTTTCTATTTCAGCATCGCTTTCTTCTATTATTTCAGGTTCATCCTGAAGAGTGATATTTACAGCTGTTGCTGTAACACTGAAATCACCAACTCCTTGAGCCATTAATGAAAAATATGCGAAATCATATCCATTCAGATTGCCCAGAACATTACTATTCCATCCCGCAGCCTTATCCTGCAGAGAATCATCTCCAGGTTTAGGCAGTATCTTTACAGTAACATCATGACTATCTACACCTACAAATTCAATTTTGGATATTCTCCTTGAGTTAATTCCCTCCGGAAGCTTGAAGAATGCCTGATTCCAGGCAGCTGCAAAGCTAATATCTGCTGAACCGTCATCTTTTACATTAACTACAGCAGAACTTTCTTCATCTAATTCTAATTCTGAAAATGTAAATGTATAAACTCCGTTTTCTTCGTAGCTCTTCTTTTCAGGATCTTTCTCATCCTTATCTCCATCTTTCTTATCTCTAGTATTATTCTCCTTGTTCGCCTTAGTTCCCCCTTTAGAACTTCCGTTAGGAGCTAACTGCTTCTTGTCCTTATTCTTTGCTGGAGTCTTCTCATTGTCCGTATTAGAAGTCTCCTCTTTGTCAGATTCGGTAGTTTCGTCCTTGTTTTCTTCAGTTGTCTTCTCTTCTGCAGGAGTTTCCTCTGAGGTATCGTCCTTATCTTCCTCAGTAGTATCCTCCTTATTCTCTTCTGCAGGAGCTTCCTCGTCAGAAGCTGGAGTTCCCTCTTCATCTCCTTCAGGAGCTTTGTCTGTAGTATCGTTCTTGTCCTCTTCTGCAGGAGCTTCTTCGTCAGAAGCTGGAGTTCCCTCTTCGTCTCCTTCAGGAGTTTCTCCATCATTTGAATTTTCAGGAGCTGGACTTTCCTCTTCATCTAAGAGGATTTCAGAATTTCCCTCTGCGCCTTCAGCCATTACTCCATTTGGCACACTGCCCATAGCCGATGACATCATCATTGAAGCTGCAAGTCCTGCAACAACAAGACGTTTAAACCTTTTAACCATCTTAAACAACATCCTCCTTGTTTTTGATAAATTGTATAGTTTTGAATAGATTTCAAAACTGGATTTGAACAATCTACACAAATATACAATACCCAAAATTAAAAACCTACCCTACAAACTCTAGATAAATACCCTACAAATTCAAGATTTTTTTGTACATAATAGACAAATAACAAAATATAATAAATTCATGACAAAAAACGGTATACCCAGTAGCAATATTTGATAATCCGAATAGCAATATTTGATAAATCTAAAAAAGTACTAAATTGCCACAAATAGCAACTTTTGACAACTTATATAGCAATATTTGATAACTTTTTTATGTCAAAAATGTACATGATTTAAGACACTAAAAGCACCTATAAAACGAAAAAAACAGGCAACTGATTTCTGTGAATATTTCACAATACCAGTTGCCTGTCTTATCTATTACTCTTTTGTTTTTCTCTTAGTTTACACTGAAAAGCAGCTGACCATAGCTTGGGAATGGCCAATCATTCTGTGATGTAAGCATTTCTGCTTCATCTACATACTTACGAAGTTCCTCCATAGCTGGAAGAAGATCATCTCTTACATATGCTGAAGATTCAAAAATGTTCTCTTTAGTTTTAAGTTCTTTCAAAACATCTCCAAGTTTTACAACAGCATCTAAAATGTAATCTGTAAGCTCTGAAAGTCTCTCCATTGTAGATACTTCATAATTACATTTTACATTAGGACTTACTTCTCTCATAAGCCTTGTAGTTTCAGCAAGTCTGTAGAGATATCTTTCAATA
>JAILEL010000076.1 GCA_024687845.1 Eubacterium sp. | reverse complement strand
AAAATGACTGCTTGCAGGCACTTTTTGTTTACTTATCTCATGATACCTGTGAAGCAGGAACTCAAAAAGCATGATTCAGTGCCTCCGAACCAGCTCTCGATTCGCAGAATCGAGGGTCCTCAGCATAGCTGAGGATGCGTTCTGCATAGCAGAACCAATACTTGCATAGCAAGTATTGCATATCACGAAGTGATATGGCACAAGGAGGCAATAGAACATCGAATATTGGGCTTATTTAAGCTTGCTTAAGAATAAGCCATATTCGATGTGGACTTAAGAATGCTTTTTGAGTTAACTGTGAATAGTAACAAATAGTTACTATCAAGAACAAATTATTAGAATTAGTGATATTGAGAAATTGGGCTGCCTATGCTCAACTGTTTTATGGGGATTACTTGCACTAAGGGGAAATAAATGGACATATTATTTGCTGAAAATTCAAAAAGAAATGTAACTGAGCTCAAATCTGAAACCGTAAAAGATCTGGCTCTTCAGGAGATTATAGAGAAAATCGCCGGATACGAAAGCAGTATGATCATTGTAAGAGATATTCTTACTAAAATTCCAACAGATCTTAGGGATATACATTATCGTCAGGAGATAATGAAGGACTTCCTGGAAAATGATGCTCTGGTTGATGAAATGGGCGAAGCTTTGGAAAAAATCAGAACTCTGAAGGACTATGCGGGTCTCAAGACCTTTGCTACTCAGGAAAGTGGTAGTACGCTTTATTCGTTGCTTGAGGATCTGAGAGAACTTTCTGTATATGTAACTGTATCAGAAGCCCTTGTAAACTGTCTAAGAAAAAATAATGTAAAGTCAACCGGACTTACTCAGCTCCTTGAACAGCTGGATAAGTTGGTAAGTGATGAAAAGTTTGAAGCTGCAAAAAAGGATATCAAACAAATGCTTGAGGATCTATCCTGCGTCAGAGGCGCGGTAATTGGAGTTAATTTTACTGCTGACCTGAATATTGCGGAGATTTCTGCAGTGGAATTCGTTCCTCACAGAATCCGGTCAAAATATACTTTCGCCGAATTTGCAGCGTTTGTTCATAATGTAACAGGTTCAGCGGCAGCAACTAATTCAATAGGATCCCCTTATATAGAAGTACGGCCTATTGATCCGCTTTTAGTTCCTATGGCACCTATCATTGACAAGCATCTGAGAAGACATTTTGTCAGAATCAGAAGTACCATGAAAAAATATATAATGCTAGACAGCTCATCAATTATAGATATGTACGAAGGTCTTATATTCTATATATCGATGGCAAGATTTGCTAAGCGTCTCAAAGACGATGGCTGCGAGATATGCATGCCGGAGCTGCCAGACTATAGATTAATAGAAAAAGACAGTTCATCTGATCTGAATAGATCATTTAAAATAAAGGATTTATATAATGTCCGACTGTATTTTTCAGGAGAGAAGAATATCGTAAAGAATGATTTTACATTTAATCCAAAAGAGAATATGTTTATCCTTACTGGCCCTAACCGCGGTGGAAAAACTATCATAGAGCAGGCTATAGGAATCATATCGATTATGGCGGCAGCTGGTTCATTTGTCACCGCGTCGGAGTGCAAGGGAAGACCATTTAACAACATTCTGACACATTTTCCAGTTGATGAGAATCTGACAATCAACTATGGAAGACTTGGAGAGGAAGCAGTTCGAATAAAAGAAATTGTGAAGGAAACTGATGACAGGACTCTTATCCTGTTTAATGAGACTTATTCAACTACAAGCGCAGCAGATGGACTCTATCTGTCGAAGGATTTGCTCAGGATACTGAAAGAGAAGGGATCTGCGGTTATTTTTAACACTCATATTCATGAAGTTGCACGTTCAATAGAAGAAATGAATGAGTGGGGTGGCGAAAGCAGCTTCGTCAGTCTGGTCATGGAGATAAAGGATAACAAGAATACATTTCATGTTAAGAGAAGCGATCCGGACTCCAAATCCTATGCGCGTAATATCGCAGAAAAATACGGCATAACCTACGAGCAGATGGCAAGAGGAGACAACTAACCATATAAAAATCTTATAGCACTATCTCATATTTAATGCTAAAATGTGAGGTAGTGCTTGTTATTTTTCACGGTATAAGCTTGCAGGAGTAAACCTGCATGACGTGTATGGAATAAAGAGTGTATTCTGAGTTAACCGTGAATATATATGTACGTAAAAAATAGAAAGTGGGAAAGGAACAAAATGAATTATATTAATACTTTGAGAGAGGGCGACAACGTTACTGAAATCTACTTCTGCAAACAGAAAACTGTTGCTCAGACTAAGGCGGGAAAGACCTATTACAGCCTTGTCCTTCAGGATATGACAGGAACTATTGACGCAAAGATATGGGAGCTGTCAAATGCAATCGAGCATTTTGAAGCTATGGATTTTATTAAGGTTGGGGGTCAGATTACAAGCTTTAATAACAATCTTCAGTTTAATGTTCGGCGTGTTCAGAAAGCAAAAGAAGGCGAGTATAGTGTTTCTGACTATATGCCAACTACAAAGTATGATATTGATAAAATGTATGGAGAGCTTATCAAGCTCATTGATAGCGTTGAGGAAGAGCACTTAAATGCACTTCTTAAAAGCTTTTTTGTGGAAGATAAGGACTTTGCTGAAAGATTTAAGAAGCATAGCGCTGCTAAGTCTATACATCATGGATTTATAGGAGGACTTCTGCAGCATTCACTGTCTGTAGCAAGAATTTGTAATTATTATGCTACTAACTATTCAGCTCTTAATCGTGATTTGCTAATAACTGCTGCAATCTGTCATGATATCGGAAAGCTGGAAGAGATATCTTCATTTCCAGAAAATGATTACACCGATGAGGGCAATCTCTTAGGACATATTGTAATCGGTGCCATGATGGTGAGAAATAGAGCAGATAAAATAGAAGGATTTCCTGTTAAGCTGAAAAATGAGTTAGAGCATTGCATCTTGGCGCATCACGGTGAACTTGAATTCGGTTCTCCTAAAAAGCCTGCACTGATGGAAGCGGTAGCGCTTGCATTTGCAGATAATACAGATGCAAAACTGGAAGCCTTTCAGGAGGAAATAGAAAGTCATCCAGATAATAGCGGATGGCTGGGATGGAACAAGATGTTTGAGGCAAATATCAGAAGAACCTAAGGGGTATATAGGTGAATGTGATAATGTAAAAAACGGAGGTATAATGTATGCTTAAAGAGTGGGTTAAGGACGAGAAACCGTCCGATGAGGAACTTAGTGCAAGGCTTGAGAAGGCACGCGGTGAGCTTGCTGTAAGACAGATGATGGTTAAAGAGAAGAATCTTCCAGTTCTGGTAGTTTTTGATGGATGGGGTGCTGCTGGTAAGGGAAGTGTTCTTGGAAGAGTCATTAAAAATATGGATCCGAGATTCTTCAAGGTTGAGACTCTGACAGAGCCAACCAGCGAAGAAACCAGACGACCATTTTTGTACAGATATTTTGTAAGGATTCCTGCTGCCGGTAAGTTCTCATTCTTTGACGGAAGCTGGATGGGTGAAGTAACTTCTCATTATTTACATGGTGATATTGATAAGAAGCAGTATAAAGAGCAGCTGACTTCTATTAAAAGATTCGAGAGAACCCTGAATGATAATGGTTATCTTGTTGTGAAGTTTTTCTTCCATATAGATGAAAAGACTCAGAAGAAGAGACTTAAGGAACTGGAAAGTGATACCTTTACTAAGTGGCGTGTCTCAGATAAGGACAAATGGCAGAACAAGCATTATGATAAATGCATGGATGTTTATGATGAGTATATCGAGGCAACGAACCAGTTTGTAGCACCATGGTATTTTATAGATTCAACTCAGAAGAAATGGGCTGAACTTCAGGTAACAGAGATTCTGATTGCAAGTATTGATACGGCACTTGCAAATGCAGAAGCAAAGCAGAAGGCACCACTCCTGCAGAATACATTTCCTCTTAAAGCCTCGAAGAAGCTGGCTGATATATCACTAAGCAAAACTATTTCCGACGAGGAATATAAGAAAGAACTGAGTGCACTTCAGGCAAGACTTGGTGAGCTGCATAATGAGCTCTATCATAGGAAAATCCCTGTAATCATCGCATATGAAGGCTGGGATGCTGCCGGCAAAGGTGGAAATATTAAGCGTATTGCTGGTGCTCTTGATCCGAGAGGTTACGAGGTTCATCCTATTGCAAGTCCAGAGCCTGCTGAAAAATCAAGACATTATCTCTGGAGATTCTGGAAACGACTTCCGAAGGATGGGCACATTGCAATTTTCGACAGAACCTGGTATGGACGAGTTATGGTTGAACGTCTGGAAGGCTTCTGCTCTGAAAATGACTGGCAGAGAGCCTATAATGAAATAAATGAATTTGAAAAGGAACTGGTTGACTGGGATGCGGTAGTTATTAAATTCTGGGTGCAGATAGACAAGGACACTCAGCTTGCACGCTTCACTGACAGACAGAATACACCTGAGAAGCAGTGGAAGATAACTGAAGAAGACTGGCGTAACAGAGAAAAATGGGATCAGTACGAAGAAGCAATCGATGAAATGATTCAGAAGACCAATACCCGCTATGCACCATGGTACATTCTTGAATCAAATGATAAAAAATACGCCCGAATAAAGGCGTTGAAAATCGTGATTAAGGCGATAGAGAAGAAACTGGAAAATAATAAAAATTAGTCTTGAAAAAATTAGGTATATAAGAAATTTATTTTATAAAATTTAGTATTGACAGAGAAGTTAAAATTTGATATTTTAATATCGCATTAAAACAAATGAATAAATATTCATATGTACAAACGAGGGAGTAGCTGGCAGATTATAATCTGTTCATATAATCGTCATCACAATTGCTAAGTCAATGCTATGGAAAAATCCGTGGCAAAAGATTTGAGCAATTCGGTTTATGAGTAATTAGCGAGACTTGCTTGTAGCATACATTGTTATTCTTACTGGAATAATTATGTTGCTACAAGTGGGTCTCGCTTTTGTTATATAAAAGGATACTGCATTCCCTATTATATAACAAACTGCTCTGCTGAGAATTAAGTCTCTTTATGAAAATCTAAGAAAAAAGATGCGTATATTTGAATGTTTTTTCTGAAAAAAGAGGAGGAGTTTAAATGTCTGAAGAGGAGAAAAAGTTTCTGGAGATTGTAAATATTAAGAAGGGCTTTGGCTCTGGTGAGTCGAGGCAGGAGGTCCTGAGAGGAATGGATTTTACGGTTGCAAAGGGTGAGTTTTGTGTTTTACTTGGCCCTTCAGGATCCGGAAAATCAACTTTGCTGAATATTATCGGAGGTATTGATAATCCTGATTCAGGATATATTTCCATTAATGGAGATAAACTGGAGGATATGGGAGAAAAAGGACTGACTCAGTATCGCCGCAAACATCTGGGCTACGTATTTCAAATGTATAATCTTATTCCTAATCTAAATGTAAAGGAAAATATCGAGGTAGGAGCATATCTCTCTGATAATCCACTCGATATTGACGATCTTCTAAAAACACTTGGTCTATATGAACATCGTCATAAGCTTCCAAATCAACTGTCAGGTGGTCAGCAGCAACGTGTATCTATAGGACGTGCCATAGTAAAAAATCCGGATATACTTCTTTGTGATGAACCTACCGGGGCTCTGGATTATAACACATCTAAGGAAATCCTGAAATTAATTGAAGAAGTAAACGAGAAGTATGGAAATACCATCATAATGGTTACTCATAATGAGGCAATCAAAAATATGGCTGATCATGTCATCAAGCTTCGTGATGGTGTAGTTCGTCATAATAACATAAATGAAAATAAAGTATCAGCTGTTGACCTTGACTGGTAAAGAGAGGTGGAAAAGGATGAGAAAGATTAAAAATCCACTTAAAAAGAGAGTTCCGAGAGAACTGCTTGGTGAGTGGCATAAATATCTGGTTATCGCGCTATTTTTAATACTTATGATTGGTTTTATTTCAGGCATGTATGTTGCTAACAACAGTATGCTGACGTCTGCAGAAAATAAGATAACAGATTATATACTTGAGGATGGTTCATTTGAACTTAATCAGAAGGCATCTGAGGATATATTAATGGCTCTTGAAAAGGGAGAAAAAGCAGATGTAAAGAAGTACTATCTCGATAAAGGTTATGCTGAGGCAGATAAGGAGGTAAAGAAAGCTGTTGATGAGGCTATTCCCGAAGAGATTGAAAAGGCTGTAAAGGATGGCATAGAGGAAGAAGTCAGGGCTCAGGCCGCTGCAGGCGTTGAAGCCCAGATCGCTCAGTATTCCGATATGGGAGCAAAGGTTTCCGAGGCTGATAAGGAGAAAATGATTCAGGATATTGTTGATGAAAATCTTCAGAAAGCCATCGACGAATATTATGAGGATGCATACGAGGAAGCCTATAATGAATTTATAAAGAGTGAAGATTATGATAAAGCTTTGGAGGATGCTAAAGAGGAAGCCTACAGGGAAGTTGAAAAGACTGTAGATGAGGAGTATGAGAAGGCTTCTAAGAAGTATGATCTTGATAATCCGGACTATAGGGCAGTACCTGTTAAGGTATATGAGAATTTCTATAAGGATGCAGGAGAAGACAGGAATCTGGATGGTGAGAAGGATGGAAACATCCGCGTTTATATGGACAGAGATAATGTAGATCTGTATAGCATCCATAAGGGAACTATGCCCGCAAATGATAGAGAAATTGCTATAGACAGGATGCATGCAAAAAATGTCAATATCAAGCTTGGAGATACTATAAAAGTTGGAGACGCGGAATTCAAGGTTACAGCATTTATTGCGCTCGTAAATTATAGCACTCTTTATGAAAAGCCTACGGATTCAATGTTTGATGCTATTTATTTTGATGTTGCTATGGTTACTGATGAAGGCTTTGACAGAATAAATAAAAATATTCATTACAATTATGCCTGGGTATATGAGAATAAGCCAGAGGATGAAGTGGCAGAGAAGGCTCTTTCAGAAAATGTAATGGCTGCTCTTATTTCTCAGACTGTAGTTAATTCGGAGGATAATAATGAGCTTAAGATAGAAGGTTTCCTTCCAAACTATGCAAATCAGGCGATACATTTTGCAACTAATGATATGGGCGGCGATAAAGCAATGGCTGGAATACTTCTTTATATATTGGTTACGGTTCTGGCATTTATCTTCGCAATAACAATTAGTAATACTATAACAAGGGAAGCATCTGTAATAGGAACACTTCGGGCTTCAGGATATACGAAGACGGAGCTTCTGATACATTACATGACTATGCCTGTGCTTGTAACGCTGATAGCCGCAATTATCGGAAATGTGATGGGATATACAGTATTTAAAAATGTTGTAATATATATGTACTATAACAGCTATAGTCTTCCGACCTATGAGACCTTCTGGACGCCTGATGCATTTATAAAAACGACAGTAGTGCCACTTATTATAATGTTTATAATCAATCTATTTGTAATAGTGAGAATGCTCAGATTTTCACCACTCAAATTTCTTAGACATGACCTTAAGACAAATAAGAGAAAGAAGGCAATGAGGCTTCCAAAGTGGAGCTTTCTTGCAAGATTCAGAACACGTATTCTGCTCCAGAATATACCTAACTATATAGTACTTATTCTTGGGATTGCATTTGTTATGCTGATGCTTTCCATGGCAGTCGGTTTCCCAGAGTCACTGGATGTATATAAGTCAAATGTAACGGATATGATGTTTGCAAAGTATCAGACAATACTTAAGACAACGGAGGATGAGGATGAAAACCTTATCGAGACAACTACGAAGTCAGCGGAAAAATTCGCTATGGAAAGTCTGGAATATGTAAATAATGATCATAAGGAAAGTATTTCTGTATATGGAGTTGAACCGGACAGTGATTATATAAGTATTCCGAATAGTATGTCGGACGAAGAGGTGTATATTTCCAGTACATTTTCAGATAAGTATGGGCTGATGGTTGGAGATACGGTAAAGCTTGATGCGAAGTATGATAATGAATCATATTATTTAAATGTTGCGGGAATATATGATTACTCAGGTGCGCTCACTGTATTTATGCCAATCGAAAACTACAGAAAGTGCTTTGATGAGGATGAAGACTATTTTACAGGCTTTATGGCAAATGAAGAGATAGAAGGAATCGATGACAAGTATATAGCAACAACAATTACAGAAGATGACATTCTGAAAATATCCCGACAGCTGGACCATTCTATGGGTTCATATATGAAATATTTCCAGGTTATATGCATCATTCTTTCCGCAGTTTTAATTTACCTTCTTACGAAGATTATCATTGAAAAAAATGAAAATGCAATTTCGATGGTCAAAATCCTGGGATATGAGAATAAAGAAATAAGCGGGCTTTATATGACATCAACTACCTTTGTTGTTCTTGTAGCCTGTGTGATAGGCATGTTTGCAGGATTTTTCGCGATGAATCAACTCTTTAAGATGTATCTGATGAGAATGGAAGGCTGGTTCAGTTTCGTTATCACCCCGCTAGGCTTCGTGAAAATGTTCATATTTGTATTCATATCATATCTTTCTGTAATGCTTATTGATTATAATCGAATAAAGAAGATACCAATGGACGAAGCATTGAAACATGTAGATTAGAGTAACTATTCAAGGTTGATAAAATTTGGCTAAATTGATTGTGACTGCTTGCAGGCTAAAATAACAAAATAAGAAAACAGAATGAGCTTCAGTCCTGTTTGGGCTGAAGCTCATTTGTACGAGTATCTCATTTAAAAACTCACTATTTATTTGCTTTATTTAATATTCTTTGCTTGAATGCTCGAACCTTTGCCCCATAACGGGATGACATTATAATTCCGCATAAAAGCATTCCAACAGAAACACCTTGAGAAAAATCTAAAGCGTGTCGGATAATTAGATTATTCATGTATATTCCCGAATCTTTGAATGACATATAAACCACCAATAAGATCAATGCAATCGAATTGCATATCATTACACGTTTATTAAATTTCTCTGCATCTGTTTTTGTATAATCTACTGCTTGCAATACAGTTTCTTTTATTTCATTATTCATATTCTCGCTTTTCCTTTCACCATTAAGAATCTCTCTAAGGTCAACTTCATAATAATCTGATATTTCAATTAAAATATCCAAATCAGGCATATTATTTCCGTTTTCCCACCGAGATACCGTTCTACTCGAAACATTAAATTGTTCCGCAAGTTTTTCCTGAGTCATTTGTTTTTCCTTGCGGAGTTCCTTTAAGAAAGAACCTATTTTTTTCTGGTCCATTTATTTCCTCCTTTCGAACCAATCCTATCAATATCGGCTGTAAAATAACACGACATAAAGCGAGAAAATGCCATATTTCCTACCCGACACACCTTGTCTACCTCTTGATTTTATTTGATAACAAAAACTTTCCACATGTTTATTAGGAATCACATATATAGTATAAAACGGTAACGGGATTTTATTTAGATTTAAGGAGGGAGTTTCATTATTTGTAAGCTGCGAGCGATCCTGTTTGAGTAAAAATGTCTTCCTTTTATTATTCAAAGGCATTTTTACGAGTTAAAGCCGAGCAGCATTACAAACTGAAACGACCGACTATAAATCTATAAAATCTTAGTGTGTTTTAGACTGTATATGTGATTCTCATTATATAGGAA
>JAILEL010000172.1 GCA_024687845.1 Eubacterium sp. | reverse complement strand
TTATCATTTACTCATTCAGATTTTCTAAGCGCCATAATAACTAGAGGTCATGGTGGTGAAGGTGCTGGTTATCAGGTTCTTGCGGATCAGGAAGATAGATATTCTGAGGCTGAAGAAGGAAAATATGATAGCATCTATCAGTACATTATAGATAATCAAAATGATGTAAATGAATCAGAAAATGTCTTAGATTATGATATAAATGGTTATGCAGTTTATCTAAACGATGCCATCTTTGAAGGAGAAACTGGTGAACATGTTTCTGCTGGTGGTGCTGTATCTATGATTGTTAATACTGGAAGAATTAAAGTGACAGATAAGGGAATCATGGGAGTTGACCTTACTCTGGTGGATGAGATAACTGATATAACAGAAAATGTCAGACTTTTAGAGTTTGATAAGATTATGGAAGCTTTTAAAGAACAGATTGGTGAGAAAACTATTCCTGAGGATTTGAAGCAGGGAGCCTCAAAACTTACCATACAACAAATGGATCTTACACTTATTCCATATTCTGAAGAACCAGATAGTACAAACTTTTCCTATATTCCTGTTTGGCAATTCCTTGTCCAGGGGAATGACTATAATACAATAGCAGTATTTATAAATGCCATGGACGGAAGTATGATAAATATGGTGGATTATTAAATATTCAGAAAAAAATTGAAGAATATAAAAAAGAATATAAGTAAACTATAAATAAAATAAGGAAATAAGAAAATGTTTAGGAAACAAGAGCAAACACAAAGTCCAAAGCATATTCCAAAGCACATGATGAAGAGAGCACTGGCAGGGACATTGCTGGTCTCTCTTTTAGCGCTTTCCGGTTGTGGAAATTCTGATATGGATCCACTGGTACCGGCAAGGGACATTACCTATACCAGATTGCAGCAGAATACCGTCTTTGTTCAGAAGGGAGATCTGACTCCAACATATACTCAGGAGATAAACTTGTCTGGATTTAATGAGGTCATCCTGCGAATCGAGAAGAGCAAGATGGAAGCAATCGAGATGGAATACAAGGTCAAGTTCAAGTCACTAAATGTGGATGTTGGTGACAAGGTATCAGTAGGGGATACCATATTAAGTTTTGACTCTGAAAGTCTTACAAAACAAATCCGACAGAGCACTGTAGGAAGAACTAAGTCGGTGTTGGAAAAGGAACACTATCAGAAGCTGATGGATATTGATCCGTCACTGGATTATTTTGATGAGATGGTTTCTCTTGGAAATGACATTTCCCTGGCAGACACATATATTCAGGATATAAATGATACCTATGACAAGATAAATTTAATCTCAGAAGTTGAAGGTGTTGTAAGCTATGTGGACCCTTCAGTAAAGGACGGATTTATAGTAGTAGGTGGCCCTATAGTCAAGATAGTAAATGACGATGGTTACTACATTATGGATAGAACTAAGAATTCAACCGGTTCAACTACTGAGGATTTTGAATTCCATGTGGGAGATGTATTTACAGCAAAGACTATGGTTAGTGAGTATCAGGTTGAGGTTATTGAAGGACCAGGAGGTGCGGGCAGCGACACAGCCAGTGCAGGAGATGCCAGTGCTCAGGATGATACAGATGCAGAGGATACATCTGAAGAAAGCGCAGGCTCAACTGGAAAGGGCAAACTGATAACCTCGGATAAGGTATATTTCAAGCTGGTAAATAATGAAGTGCTTAAAGAAAAATCCTTAGTTCTTTATAAAGAGCTTCCGGAAATAAAGGATGCTATATATGTAGATAAAAGAGCAGTAATACAGCATGAGGATCAATACTTTGTTCATCTTCAGCAGGAAGATGGCCTATTTAAAGCTATAGAGGTTGAGGTGGGAGATACCATCGGACAGTATACGGTAATCACCAAGGGCCTTGAGGAAGGCGATGTGGTGTCAATCTCCGAAGAATAAATAACTATTTTTAGATATAAATCATATGAGAAAAGGCAGACGAAATGATTAAGTTATTTAAGAAAAATAAAATAGTGAGCACCATTCTGGTAGCGGTCCAGATCACAGCGCTTCTGGCAGGTCTTTCCGGATGCGGAAAAGCGTCAGCTGATATTCCTGAGCTGATAGAGCCTAGCACTATTGCTACTGCTTATCGACCTGTATCCAAGAGGACCGTAGGAAAAATCGAGATGATCTACGGCCATGTGGT
>JAILEL010000157.1 GCA_024687845.1 Eubacterium sp. | reverse complement strand
TTTATAGGGCAGACACCAGTAATAAGGACGGCAGTGGGCTGGGACTTTATATAACTGGAATGGTTCTGGAAATGTTCGGAGCGGAGTATAAGATTGAGAATACAGAGGATGGAGTAAAGTTTAAGGTGGAGCAGATATAATATTCACGGTTAACTCAGAATCCACTCTTGAATACCGTGAATAGAAACTTCACGTAATCTCCACATTTCCAACAGACACACTACAACTTAAAAGTGATAAAAAATATGGTAGAACAGAAATGGTGCTTAAAATACAGGGTGCTGGGTTCTACCTTTTTGTTTCAGACATAATTATGATATAAGAGATGCGGAGGTTTCAGAATGGAAATAGATATTAATAATGTGACGATGATTTATCCGTCTGGTAAGAAGGCATTATCAGATGTGAGTTTCACCGCTAAGAGTCCTGACTTTGTCGGTATTCTTGGACCAAATGGAGCGGGTAAATCAACGCTTATGAAGCTTATGACTGCCGGTCTTAAACAGACTAAGGGAGAAATCCTAGTTGATGACAAGAAGCTTCTGGATCAGGAAAATGATTTTAAGAGAAGACTTGGTTATCTTCCTCAAAACTTTGGTCTTTTTGAAGAACTGACGGTTTGGCAGTTTCTTGATTATATGGCAGCGCTAAAGAATATCAAGAAGAAGGACGAGATAGAATGGGCTCTGGAGAATACCGGACTTAAGGATAAGAGGAAGATTCGTATAGGCAGCCTGTCTGGAGGTCAGAAGCAGCGCGTAGGTATAGCCCAGGCGATTATGGGACAGCCTGAGATTATGATACTGGATGAACCGACGGTCGGCCTGGATCCTGAAGAGAGAGTAAGATTTCGAAATGCATTTTCGGAAATGTCCAGTAATAGAATTGTATTTTTATCGACCCATATAGTAGATGATGTGCAGGCTGTATGTAACAGGGTTCTGGTTATATATGGTGGTAAGCTTCTGTATGACGGAGCTCCTGCAAATCTTATAGAAGCAACTATGGATCATGTAGGTTTCTATGTTCGTAAGATGGACGATGTGATACCAAAGGATTGTGAGATAGTGTCAAAGGTTAATACCAGAAATGGCGTGCTTACCAGAATAGTTGGTGAAAGTCTTCCTGACTATGTGGATAGATGCGAGCCGACACTGGAGGACGCATATCTTTATTGTATAAAAACAGGTGTGGCTTAAAGTGCTTTTTATTTCCGCATCACTATAAATTATGAGGTTGATTATGATACAAACGATAAAACTTATAAAGGTTGAGCTTAGACGCCTTCTAATGAGCAGAAAAACCTATATCTTAATGGCTATAAATATTTTGATCATTGGAATGGGGTATATTGAATACACTCGGGAGATTTGTAGTTATTTATTTTTAGATAGTGGAGCTTCAACTGTTGATAATGTAATAGTTCCTTATGCATTTGGAACTTTAGCGGGTTCTCTGATATGGGGAATAAGTCTGCTTATTGATTCGGACAGGATAAAAAAGAATCGGGTAAAGGATATAATGAGTGCCTTTACGGATGAGAAGAAGTTATCTCTTGCAAGGATTCTTTCATACTCAGTGGTAACTATTTTAACTCTTGCGATTTCACTTATTGTATATATGCCACTCTGCAGTAAGAGAATGGATTATCTTTTCGATTATGAGTCTTACTTTGTTTATCCGGTACTTTTTTATATACCTGGAATGTTAATTACATTTTTCCTGTGCGAAGCTTTATATAAGTTATCTGAAAACTTAAGTGTTTCGATTATTATGTTTTTTGTTTTGACAGCAGCACAGATTACACCGCCTTTTTCAAATGAGTTTTTTGCATGGAATATACCGATTTTTTCAAATATCTCAGATGCATTTGGTTCACCAGCTGTTATAAGACTAGAGTTTTATACAAGAATACTTCTTCTTATAACATCGCTTCTTCTATGGGAAATATGTTGTCTCTTTATCAGAAAATATGAGAAGGGTGCTGCTCAGTCATTTCTGATTCGAATTAAGCGACCTGTGTTTCTTATTATACCGATAAGCCTCCTGGCTATTATAGTAGTAATGATAATTAAACAGCCATTTGTCAGGAACTCTCCAATAGTAAGTCTGGATGATAGTGATTTCTATATGCTAGATAAGGATGAAGAAGCCTATTATGCTAGATGCAAAAGGAATCTTAGCTTTAATACTTTTCTCGGTACTATGAAAGGAGAGGATGAGATTCTTTTAAGTAAGGTAGAAGATGAGGATTTAACATTTGATCTTGGATGTGGATTGGAACTTAAATCTGCGACCCTTGACGGCAAGCCACTTGATTTTACTTCGTGCTATGTTGAAAAGGATAATATTAATCTATATTTTGGAATTAAGAGGTATGTAGTTAAAAATCCTGAAAAAAAGACGGGAACCCTTAAGCTGACATATGCAGGCTATCCGGCGGTAGGCAGGTCAGAGTTTTCTTCCGGCATGAGTATTCCATTTACTAGAATAGGAAGAAAATCTATAGAATTAAATTGGGATCATGTGGGTCCAAGGTATTATTATATTGTGGGTCCGTGTATTAGTCTATATGTAAATGTACCGCGAGATCATACACCATTAATAGAAGCAGAGGAAATGAAACGTGAGAAAGAAAATGATGATGGTACTGTTTGCTGGAAAGCTGACTATGTAACGGGAAATCTGGTATCAGGCTCATATAATTCTGATAAAGTATCTTATTCGAAAGAGGATGTTTACTTTAAATATAGCTCTAAATATGCAGATACAGTTAAGAGTAATGACCTTGATGCAGCCATATGCGATGTATTTGAATACTGTGATAAACATATAGGTGAGATTGATAAATACTCAGATGGAATAGAAGTGCCTGATATAAAGATTATTCAAACTAGTGCTGAGAATGGTAGTGGATATGCCCGATATGGGGTCGTGGCGATGTCTGAAGATTTCATGTCGCCAGGTACTCTTAAGGATAGCAAAGCTGGAACCAATATGAATGAAACTTTCATGCATGAGATTATTCATCTATACTGGGGAGACCTTGGTCTTATCTGTGACGATGATGGCTTATGGTCAGCGGAAGGACTTACCGTATTTACTACTTATAGAATCGTGAAAGAAAAATATGGTGAATTATATGCAAAGAAATACTATGTGGATAAATGGGAGCAGGATGTTAAGCATTTGAATAATAATTTCTACTACAGGCATCCAGAGTATTTAGATAAGCTCCCGGATAGTTATAGAGCTGGTATAGAAACAAGTGTATCTTCTCTAAAAAAATACAGTCTTATGCCACTTATGCTTCTTAAAGCAGAGGAAAGGCTTGGCGGAGAAAAAGAGATGGACAAGGTGCTGCAAGAATTATATTCAAAAAACATAGAGTATCAGGA
>JAILEL010000150.1 GCA_024687845.1 Eubacterium sp. | reverse complement strand
GTGCTGCCCGTTTCATTCCCCAATATCTTGATACCAGAACCGATGCTCCCATTCCTAGTCCCATGCAGAATATCTGAAATACACTTATGAATGAATTCGCAAGGGATGTAGCCGAAAGCGGATTATCTCCCAGGCTTCCGACCATCATGGTATCAAGCATATTTACTCCAATTGTAATAAGGCTTTGAAGTGCAATCGGAAATGCCAGCACAAAAACTGTTTTATAAAATTGTAAAGATTCCTTTGAGCTGTCCATCTTTCTTCTTGCTTCCTTTTTAGTATCTTACTACTTCAAATTCCGGACCATGCTCCGGAATCCTAAGACTTGAAATTTTAGTTACCGGTGTTACCTTTTTATCATTTAATACTACAGGGGTACCATTTCCAGCCATCAGCTCTCTGGCATAATCCTGTACAGTTTCTATTTTCTCTTTAAAACGCATTCCACCTTTTAGGCCATCATAGAAGAAATGTATATCTGAACCTGCTGATACGGGTACTCCCAGTTCCTTCGCATAGCAGTAACCTAATGCATTCATGTTATCACCATTTGCAGCATTATATATTTCTATTGCGTCTGTAATTGAAGGAGTAAGATTTATTGTTCTGAGATAATCACGTTCTCTGAAAGGATGCGCCTGAACCATTATCCCATCAGCCTGGTGAACAATCTCATAAACCTGCTGTCTGGTCTTACCAAGAATATCTCCATTATCCAGAAGCCATTTTTTATCTACTCCATATATCAGATATTCATCGCCGTCAAAATTATATTCTATACCGAACATAACATTAAACTTCGTTCCTGCAGAGGCTTTTTTTGCGTCCTCATAGCCGCTAACATACACTTCCACCCTTTCCTTCCAGGATAGCTCTGCTGGAACTGCACTGTTCCCATTAAAGAAATGATCTGTTATGATCATCCCATCAAACCCCTGCTTCTGCATATATTCTATATAATCTCTTCCCTGAACTTTCCCACATTTGCTAGCCTGACTGGTGTGGGAATGAGTCTCATATATAAATGCCATTTTTCCTCCTTAATCACATTTTTTCTTTTTTTTGACACTATTCAAAGATTATACTCTTAACCTTGCCATTTTTCCACTCGAGTTCTTTTATCACTCTGCCACCTCGAACCCTGAGTCCTGTCACTCTGCCACTTTGCCAATCCTCTGGTAAAGCAGGTAGCAGCTTTACTTCTCCTTCATGACTCTGCACCAACATCTCTGCTATTCCTGCAGTACAGCCGAAGTTTCCATCAATCTGGAAAGGCGGATGATTATCAAAAAGGTTCGGAAGCGTCTGTTCATCTATCAGCTTCTCAATATTCTCTAATGCGAGATTCCCTTCTCCGAGTCTGGCATACATATTTATGATCCAGGCTCTGCTCCACCCAGAATGACCACCACCGTATGATAATCTTCTCTCTATTGTCTTCTTTGCCGCTTCAAAAAGCTCAGGCGTTTCATTCTCATTTATACTACTTCCCGGATAGAGGCCAAACAGCTGAGAGATATGCCTGTGTCCCGGCTCTACCTCTTCATAGTCCTCATTCCATTCCATAACCTGACCATACTTTCCTATAGAATCAGCTTTTATACGTTTTGCGACCTGAACTGCACGAGGAGCAATCTTCATCTCCAGTTCAAATCCTTCATTTTCCAGTATCTCTTCTGCTCTGATACATGCCGAAAGGAGCTCCCTGATTATCTGATTGTCCATGGTTGCACCTTTACAGATCACGCCCTGTTCTCCATTTGGAAGGCGATAGGTATTCTCAGGCGATAGCGTAGGACAGGTCACAAGATACTCTCCATCTTCCACAAGATAATCCATGACGAATATTGCAGCGTCCCTCATTATCTCATATTTTTCTTTTAGAAAATCCAAATCCTCAGTAAAAAGATAATGTTCCCAGATATGAAGTGACAGCCAGGCTCCACCCATTACCCAGTAGCTGGAGCTAAGACATACATCCTGCGGACAGGTATCTGCCCAGATGTCTGTATTATGATGAGCCACGAAGCCTCCACAACCATACATTTTTTCAGCAGTCTCCCTGCCATTTTCTCTCACTCTTTCCAAAAGAGAAAAAAGCGGTTCCTGACATTCTGCAAGATTCGTAACCAGCGCCGGCCAGTAATTCATCTCAGCATTAATGTTGATGGTATATTTGCTTCCCCATGGCGGAGTATAATCCTCATTCCAGATGCCCTGAAGGTTAGCTGGAAGTGAGCCAGGCCTGGAGCTGGAAATCAAAAGATACCTTCCGAATTGGAAGAATCTTTCCACCTTTTCCTGACCTTCTATTTTAAGAGTCACTCTGTTAAAAAGTGACTGATAGTCTTTTATATGTTCATCTAATATTTCATCCCATGATAAAAGAGATGCCCTGCTTAGTCTGTCAATAACTGACTGTGTAGGACTCTCCTCTCTAAATGTAGTATCAGCAGCAAGAAGTATCAGAGCCTCATCTGCATTTCTGACAATAGTAGTAATTCCGATATTTTCTACTATCCCGCCTAATGGAATCACCTTAATTCCCGTCGAAGAAGAAATACTTCCGCGTCCACCTGAGGTTGCTTCCATCAGCTGAACATTCCCCGGATATGCCTTAATACTATCCACGTAATGGTTATAATTCTGCCTTCTGATACTCAGCATTTCGTATGGGAGATTCTCCCATGGTGCAAAGCCTCTTCCAAGCTGAGCATGAAAAGAGAGACTTCCTGGTTTATCTGCTGTTAAATGAATAGCCATAATATTCTGTGGAAAGCTTGTGATCACTTCTCTCGTATATCTAACCCCATTCATAGTAAAGGCCATAACAGAAATAGCTTTGCTTATATCCAGATATCTCTCATAATCTGAATATTCAGTCTCCCTTCCCATGAATTCTATATAAAGATTTCCCAGACATTCGTAATGTCTCATCTCCTCCGGAGTTCCTGAAAGAGCAAAACAGCAGAGTTCTTCAGCCTCTGAGATTTTCCTTTCAAATATAAGCTTTCTGATTTCTGGAAGCTTTTCAAGGGCAGAAGGATTAAGCCTGTCCTGCTTTCCACCAAACCAGACACTGTCCTCATTTAACTGGATTCTCTCTATATAAGGATTGCCGAAAACCATACCACCCAGCTTACCATTTCCTATAGGAAGAGCCTCGTTCCAGTTTTCAGCAGGTTTATCAAATTCGATTCTATTTACATTTATAGACATATTCCCCCCATAATTCGTATAAATTATTTTAAACCTATTTACTATTCGACTTCTTATTCATCGCATAGAATATAACTATAACCCCCAATGCAGCAACAATTGTTCCTGTCATCAGCATTTCCTTTATTCCAAGATTATCCAGAATCACACCACTGATCAGATTCGAGAATACACCACCCATTGTAATTGCACTGGTAACAAACGCCTGTCCCTTTACCTGATCATGCTCACTCATGCTTTCGTTTACATAATATGCCGCAGCTGGTATAAATAATGCATAAGCAAAAAGCTGACAGGACTGGCTTATATACATCATAGTCATATTTGTCGCAAAAATAAGTATAAGTATTTTTATGAAAAATGCAATGCCTGAGATTATCAATAGTTTTTGTGCAGATATTTTCTTAAGAATTAAGGCGAACAATGCCATTACCGGAAGTTCGAGAATTGCCTGCAGGAAATTAGAATAGCCCAGCTCCTTCTCAGCTCCGCCAAGACTTCTGATTATCTGAATCATGAAATCATTTATCATGTTATGTGCAAAAAAGAAACATATTACGGCAATAAGAAATATAGCATATGCCGGATAAGTTTTTACAAAATCCAGAATATTATTATGTGCCTGAACCACCTCATCATCCGATTCATTATCCATTTCCTTACTTACCTCATCTGAAACCAAATCGCTATCTGTATTCTCAGATGGATTTTTAAAGAAATAAATAATGATAGCAGTAAGTATCATTGTTATAACATTCACTACAAGAAGAACTGAAACTCCGCTTCTTTCGACATAGCCTCCAATAAAAGCAGATGTCACTGCGAAGCTGGCTGAGCCAAGTCCCCTTGCCAGTCCGAAGTTAATCTTACAACCATATTTTTCATACTCAAAATAAAGAGCGGTCACAACAGGCTGATAAGCAAACTGAATCATATAGATCAATGCATACACTATAAATACTACCACTTTACTGTCATGTGCAAACATGAGGAGTATTGACCCCAGCATGATCATAATCGCAGAAATAAAAATATAACGCCGATTAGTCAGCCACCCCTGTTTATCAATGATACCCGCAAATAGTGGTTGACATAATGCAGATGTGATATTTGCTACCGCAAGCAGTATTCCAACCTCAGTATTTGTAAATCCATTTGCAAGAAGATAAACCGCCGCTAACGCATGTAACGTACAGAAGGCAGAAAAATATAACGCATTTATCAGCGTATATCTTAGTGTCCAGAAGCCTCCAGCCTTATTAACTTCTCTTTTACTATCCATTTTATTTCTCATAAAATATAATACCTCTAAAATATATTACCTCATACCAATAGTTTTGTTTACATAACTAACAATTTCATTTTCTGTTACTTCGCCATATACATCGAATATTTTCAACATTTCAAACATAACCGGCTCTATAATCCCTCTTAGATAAACCTGAGCAATATGATTTGCACATACCCTGCAGTCAAACAGATCCCGAAGCTCATAAGCCTGCGTAATATCCTCCAGATCTTTTATCCCCAGCCTTCGTCTCATGTATTCATGAAGTATCCTGGCGGCAGTTCTTCTATCAAGTGTTTTATCCTGATTTTCTATATCCTGCTGCTCAATCCATCCTTCATCCAGGCAGCTTTGAAAAATCTTATCACGTTCTACATATAACTCTTTTTTTATATCTACCCCTGAA
Organism: Eubacterium sp.; assembly: GCA_024687845.1. The sequence continues at coordinate 13,190 of JAILEL010000150.1, read as the reverse complement.
TACATACCTGGAAATAACAGCTTTTTATCCTCAAGATAAATATATAATATAAAATATCCAATCGAATTATTCATCTGATCTGTTCCTTAATCAGTCTATGTAATATGCTTTATGGCTACAATTCACGATTTATATATTCTCATGAAAAGTGGGACAAGGAAATTCCCAGTCCCATTTTTTTTCATATTTTTACAATTATACAGGTGTGATCTTTATCGTAATATTGTCACATGCAGCAAGTGACTCTGCGCCAAAAATTTTATTTGAAAAGTTTCTGGTCCGAGCCGTGGTGCTCTCTTTATTCCAGAGATCTGTTATTTTATATTCAGAAGCATTAAAGAATGTAGCTGCATCTGACATTTTACTGCCAATATATTCCTTCAAGAGACTGCAGTCAATGCTGATCTCGTCCTTTCTTTCAGCGGTACTTACATTGACAAAGGTAACTGCTATACTTCCATCTGATAATGGCTTAGCCAGAACATCGATACGGTCATTATCACGAATATATGTAGTATCAGGTGCTACGGCTTTTGTAGTAAAGATTCTCTTCGCCTGTACCCCGAGACTATCCTGATTAAGTGCTATAAAATCTGTATTACTGATTATCTTATATATCTCTGAATCCTTTTCAACATTTCTAAGGTCCATTCCCAGCATAAGTGGTGCATTCATCATACACCAAAGAGCCATATGCGTTTTGCACATGGTGTCACTCAGACCATTCATGCCTATCATCAGCATATCCGGATCGTTCCAGCCTCTTTCCAGCCCTGCGAATTCATCCATGATAACAGCTTTATTATACTGAGCAGTAACACTTGTGGTGTATGCACCTTCCCAAGCGGCATGTCCACTATCACCATCCGAACCAACCTGAAAACTAATATCATTTAGTATTCTCCAGGAGTTACCAACCTTATATCCCCAGTTCTGTGGCATAGTCTTGCCCCATTCACAAATGGAGAAAACGATGTCATTATCCGGCACGATTTTTTCCAGTTCTTCCTGAATCTTTGCATATGAAGTAAGCGTATTCTCCTGACGTCTATGATTCATAAGTCTAAGAATATTCTCGCCTTTTGTCAAATGAACTCTTATCTTAACAGATTGCTGTATCTGTTCCTGGCTGCTCTCTGTAACGCTTTCTATAAAGTCATCATAGAAATACTGAGCCTTTGCAGCATCTTCTTCCTCTGCACTTTGCACTGCAACCTGAAGCCACTGACCACAGCCCTCACTGCAGCCACTTCTAAAAAAGATAACCAGATCATACTCATCTGTTTCCGGAACATTTACCCTGAAATGTAGTTCACTGCTCTGTTCTCCAACCGGAGATGCATCAGGACCTGTTCCATCAAATGTACCAATTCCGGTTACATGGTCACCTTCTAAATATGCGCGATGCCCGGTAATTATTCCATCCTTTTTAGCAGAGTATTCTGATAACAATCCTTCATCACTTGTATCAGAAGTATCCCCAACCTTAAAAAGCTTGATTCCATATATATCTGGAGCAAAGGTAAACTTCGCATTTTCAGGATTAGAAAATGTGGCATTATCCCAGACATTATAGCAATTATCAACCTTGATGAAGTCTATTTTCCAGTTTACATAATCTTTAACATCTATATCCTCATACCCACAGGTTCCAACCTCAAGTCCAGAGCAGAGACGTGAACCCACATCATTGTACATACCGAATTTGAGTCCTTTACCATGAATATAATCAGACATAGCCATAAATCCACTTGGGAACTTCACCTTGTCTGATGCGACATGTCCATCGATTCTTACAGGCCCATAACAGCCATCATCTAAAATAACATATTTATATCCAAGCTTATCGAGACCTAGTTCAACTAATTTATCAGCCATCGCCTTCGTGAGTTCTTCGTTATTGCCACTTCCGAAAGCATTCCAGCTGTTCCACCCCATAGGTGGTAAAGTGCCTTTTTTTCCAAATAAAACTTCACCATTTTGAAATGAATCATATCTATATTTTGATTCATTTATAACTGCCGGCTTTTCGTATCTGTTTTCCATCCCCCACTACTCCTTCTAACTATATTCACGATGTTTATAATATACCGTTATTATTCAAAGTTATCTCAAAATATTCTTTTTATTCCTTTTATCATGAACCATGAATAGTAACTATTCATCATGATATCACAGATTCATTTCATTGTCGCCATTAAGTAAATAATTTCATGCACTTACTGTTACTATGCATTTATCATCTATATCAGCAACTCTGGCATATCCGGTACAACTCATAATATATCTTAATTCTTTTCTTACTCCGTCAACAAAATTCTTAACCCCTTCAGTTCCATTTTCTTCAAGACCGGACATCATGGATCTTCCAACTGCTGCTGCATCTGCTCCAAGTGCAAGTGCTTTATATACATCTGCTCCACTTGCGATTCCACAGTCAACTATTATTTTGACCTCTCGTCCTTCAAGTGCCTTTTTGATTTCAGGAAGAATCATCATTGGTGGAACTGCATATGGAAGCCTTCCATGATGGTGGCTTACAATAATAGCTCTGGCTCCCATGTCGGCACATTTGATTGCATCCTCTACACCAAGTACACCTTTGACAAAGAATGGAAGTTTCGTAGACTGAACATAGGATTGAAGCATATCAAAGGTCTGAACAGCCATCTTCTCACCTATTACAATATCTTCTCCTTCAGGACCAAATATATGGTCAATATCCATTCCGATTCCAAATGCGCCCATGCTTTCTGCATACTGCATCTGATCCCGCACTTTGCCATTATCATCATATGGCTTAACTATTCGAACTGTTTTTGCTCCTGTAGCTATTATCTTGTCAAACATACTGTTCTCCATCATTCCGACAAAGTTCAGAATGTCAGCTTCTTTTGCCGCAAAAGAATATTCCTCAAGCCCAGTAAGCTCACGCCCATTCATCGGACCAAGGTGCGAAAAGGCCGGCATCATAATAGGAGAACTAAAATGTTCCCCTAAAAATTCTATACCAGTATCTGCTACTACTGAATCAATTAAACGCTGCTTTATCAGTATACTATCCATGTATCTTGCAGTTATTTCGTTTGCATCTGATATTCTCTTATATTCCATGTAACCCCTCCAAATCAATATATATCTCTGCTTTTTAGTTTTTCTGTAGGATTTTCAACCACCTTCGGTGCAAATGCCAGTCCCTGAACAACCTTCAGATATTTCTTATATTCCTCATCCGTATTCAGATGCTCTACTATAATCGGCATATCCTTATCGATTTTATCCATTTTTCTTATATAATGTGCGAGCGGGAATTCACCACAGCCCAGAGCACATTCTTCCAGCTGGAATGTATATTCTTCCTTAAGATGAACATCCTTGATGTGACAGCTTCTGATTCTCGAACCCAGAAGCTCTGCACATTCATCCACGAACTCTTCTGCATGAAAATATCTGTCAGCTGAATTAATCATATTAATGATATCCATATGAACAGCAAACCTGTCCCTGTCAACCTCCTCAATAAGTTTCAGGTAATCCTTCGGACCAGTTGGAATCATCCAGGGCATAGGTTCTAATGTGAAATAAGTATTCTTCACATCAGCTCTATCAATGATTTCCTGAACCATTTTTACAGTTTCTTTCCACGCCTCCTCAGAAAAATTTTTCTTATAATGGCCATCCCATCTTGGGCCAAATGCACCTGCTACATTTACAGCGCAGCGTGCCCCCAGATAGTCAGCTAGACGAAGCTGCTGAACGCAGTAGTCCATATTAGCCTTACGCTCACTTCTATCCAATGAAAGAGCATTTCTCCATATACCTACCTCAGCTATCTGAAGACCATACTCATCGGCAGCATTCTTATATCCATCGATTTTACCCTCAGGTTCATCGCTCTGAACAGGAAATACAACCGTTTTACAACCAAGCTCTACATGCTGTTTTGCCCACTCCTTTGCAGTCTCATGACGTAGTGGAGAAGATAATCCAAATCTCATATAGTTCATCCTTTCAAAAAAAAATAGATAATCACACAAAATAAAAGACAGTGATAAAGCTACCACTGCCCTCTATTTTAAGATTATCATTTAAAAATTGATAGAATAAAATTCAACTTTTTTGACTGATTTTTGTAATACAGTCCTCTAATTAGGATTTGCAAACACATCCCTCATAACCTCAGGAAGTCTGAACTGATGCATATCACTTCTCCCTCTTATTTGATTTTTACATTTCTACCAGAATTCTTCTTTTCGAATATCTTCTTATATTTCTTAACATACTGCTTATTCTTTTGCTTATCTCCAGTCTTAACTAATATAAGCTTTACTGAAGATGATTTTAATGATCCCTTAACCTTGCTTCTTGCGAGCTTTCTGGTTTTCAGGATAACTCTTTTAGCCTTTGAACCATTAAATGCTCCACCTGCTATCTTGGATACATTAGCTCCTATTGTTACAGTAGTTATCTTTTTGCCTTTAAATGCTTTCGCATTAATCTGAACAACTGAATAATTCTTACCCTCAAGCTTTACAGTTGCCGGAACTGTAACAGATGCCTTATTTGGAGCAGTCATATATGCTACAGTACCTGCTTTCTTCTCAGTTGCAACTCTAAGAACCTTAACCGTACCATTATTTTTCGTTTTAACTACTGAACCAACCTTGATAGATTCTTCCGGCACTTCCTTGGTGTCCTCAGGACTCAGTTTATCATAAGTAAGTCCATAGCCTCTCTTATAAGCTATTTTATCAGTGTATTTTCCAGTTTCTGCATCGAACACTGGAACGTTAACAGGGAGTTTTCCACTTGCGCCAAATACGCCAAATATTACTTCGATTCCTGCAACAATATTAGGGCCAAAAGCTTTCTTTGAATCAGTAGTCTTATCAGCTATTACCTTAGCCACGTCCAAATCAGAACCCTTACATCCATATGCAGCAACTATAGCATCTGCATCAGGATACATCTGTACATCGTAAGGTTTACTGACTGACATTACAACTGATTTTTTTCCTTGTTTCTTGCAATATTCTGTAACATTTTTAGGTGCTATTGAAGCCCAGGTTTTATATCCCATAGAGCCTGCACCGCCAACCTCTGATTCAACTATTACCGTATCAGCCCAGTCTATCTTCTTCTTTAATTCACCCGTTATCTCATAATCGGTCTTTGAATAAAAATAAGCATCGACTTTAACATCGTCTGAAACAAGCTGAGCCGCTCTGGCACGATTAAGTCCCATTACCATTAGGGCATGCTCGTCATCGTATGCTGCAAGCATAAGTATCTTGCTATTTTTAGTTGTCTTTATTGGAAGAGTATTATTATCATTCCTGATTACTGTTACTGCCTTAGCAGAAATCTCTCTTTCAAGTGTTCTATTTTCCTGACTTCCTACCGTAGCCAGAGCTTTTGCAGTTGTATATTTCGTAGCATCATAATTAAGAATGCCCTTTTTCTGCTTAAGTGTCAGAATTCTTCTTACTGACTGATCTATTCTATCTTCAGTTATTTCATGCTTATCTACTGCATTCTCAACATAAGAAATGATACTCTCTGTTTTTGTGATCCATTCAGTCTTATTTGTAATTCCGGTAACAGGCATACAGATCATATCCGCCCCTGCCTTTAAAGCCTCCAGGGTAGTCAGTTCTTCTGAGAAGAATTTATGAACACCATCCATGTTAATAGCATCTGTTATTACAACTCCATTAAATCCAAGTTCGCCGCGAAGCATCTCAGTAAGTATTTTATAAGATAGTGTGGCAGGTCTCTTTTCCTTACTTCCTTCTACACCAGGTTGATCTGCTTCTAATTCAGTATTATCAAGCTGAGGATAAAGGATATGAGCAGTCATTATCATATCTATTCCCTGAGCTATGGCAATCTTATACGGTTTAAGCTCATTTTCCATAAGAGCTTCTTTGGTTTTATTTACCACAGGAAGTCCTGTATGTGAATCAGTATCAACATCTCCATGTCCAGGAAAATGCTTTGCACATCCTATGATATTATATTCAGCAAGTCCTGATATATATTTGCTTCCATACTCACCTACTATATCAGGATTATCGCTGAAGGATCTAAGCCCGATTATAGGATTATTTGCATTATTATTTACATCGATAACAGGGGCCAGAGTAGTATTAATTCCAACTGAATCCAGTTCTCTACCAATAATCTGTCCTGCTTTTTTTGCATTTTCTGAATCACCGGTAGCAGCAAGTGCCATATTTCCAGGAAGTGCAGTTCCACTTCCAAGTCTATATACAATTCCGCCCTCCTGATCTGTTGCTATAAGGAGCGGAATTCCACCTTTACTCATCGTAGCATTCTGCATGGCACGGGTGAGTGTAACGGTCTCATCAGTTTCCTTTATGTTTTCTGCAAAAAGGATTACTGAACCGAATTGATAATCAGCAAGAAGTCCGGCAACCTCATCATTCAGAACAGTCATATCGCCATCAGACCACTTTCTAAAATCAACCATCATACACTGAGTTATCTTCTGTCGCAGTGACATATTATCTATAATCTGTGCTATCTCATCCGGCTCCTTAGCATAAGCATAAGTGGTCGGAATACACGAGATCGCTATACATATGGATATTATCACTGACATCGTTTTCTTGAACATTTTTCCCATAAGCATTTTCTCCTCATCTGTCTTTTTATTAAAACCCATAGATTATTATACCATTAAATAGTTTTTTTTAAACCAAAAACCGCCACAGAATCATCTGCAGCGGTCTTTAGAATTATGCAAGCTTAAATAAGCTTATATACACGATTATCTATAAATAATCTCATGTCTTCCTGGACCATTACTTATCATAGTAATAGGGAAGCCTATCTCTTTCTCAATGAATTCGATATAGTTACGGCAGTTTTCCGGAAGGTCTTCATACTTGGTTATGCCACGAATGTCGCATTTCCATCCTGGAAGTACCTTATATACCGGCTTAGCATTTTTAAGCTTAGTTGTTACAGGGAAGTCTGTTGTAACCTCGCCATCTACTTCATAGCCTACACAAACCGGAATCTCATCCAGATATCCGAGTGCATCAAGTACTGTAAATGCAACATCTGTTGTACCCTGAAGGCGGCAACCATATTTTGATGCTACACAGTCAAACCATCCCATACGACGAGGACGTCCTGTTGTTGCACCAAACTCTCCCTTATCTCCACCATGGGTTCTAAGAAGGTCAGCTTCTTCACCAAATATCTCACTTACGAATTCGCCTGCACCTACTGCACTTGAGTAAGCCTTACATACAGTAACAACTCTCTTAATCTCATATGGAGGAATACCAGCTCCGATTGCACCATATCCTGCAAGTGTCGAGGAAGATGTAACCATTGGATAGATTCCGTGATCTGGATCTTTCATAGAACCAAGCTGTCCCTCAAGGAGTACATTTTTTCCTTCCTTAAGTGCATTGTAAAGATATGCAGAAACATCACATACGTATGGCTCTACCATTTCTTTATATTCCATAAGAGTTGCATAAACCTCATCAACTGTAAGAAGAGGCTTGTGATAGAGATGCTCGAGAAGCACATTCTTCTGAGCAATAACTCTTTCAATTTTCTCTTTTAATGTAGTTTCATCAGCAAAAAGCTCTGAAACCTGGAAACCTATTTTTGCATATTTATCTGAGTAAAATGGAGCTATACCCGATTTGGTTGATCCAAATGAAGCGCCTGCAAGACGTTCTTCTTCATAAGTATCAAGAAGAACATGATACGGCATAACCATCTGTGCTCTGTCTGAAACAAGAATCTTCGGTGTTGGAACACCACCTTCTTCAATAGCCTTAATTTCTTTAAAAAGCTTAGGAATATCAAGTGCAACACCATTTCCTATAATACTTGTAGTATGGTTATAGAACACACCAGATGGAAGAGTATGAAGAGCAAATCTTCCATAGTCATTTATAATTGTGTGTCCAGCATTAGCTCCGCCCTGAAATCTGATAACTATATCAGCCTTTTCAGCAAGCATATCTGTTATTTTACCTTTTCCTTCGTCGCCCCAGTTAGCACCTACAACTGCAGTTACCACTATCGTAGCCTCCTTCTTTTTTACATAAAGAATCAATTTTTACCTTAATATCTCACCTGTGTCTGCTATTTCTTCTGAAAATATAAACCGCCCCGCAAACACAACGTTTCTAATATACAACATTTAAATAAATATGTAAATACCGTCTTTTATAACAATTCCTACATCACTACCACTTTATTCTTGCCTGTTCTTTTGGCTTCGTAAAGTGCGTCATCTACTCTCATACATCCGACATCTACGTCTTCACCATCTATCAGCTCGGTAACTCCAACGCTGATGGTTCTATGCTTTGCGTTCGGGAATTCTATTTCTGCAAATCTGCTTCTGAATAATTCTGCGATTTCTGTTGCAGCCTTCTCGTCTGATCCCGGGAGAAGTATCATGAACTCCTCACCACCCCATCTGCCGGCAGAAGCTCCTGGTGCATTTTTATCTATCTCATCCATAAGCATCTGGGATAAGCCCTGAAGTACTATGTCACCTTCTTTATGGCCATATGTGTCATTTACCTTCTTGAAGTCATCTATATCAATCATGATAAGCGAGGTTCCTGATTTCTTTCTGGTATAAAAGCTTACAGTCTCAGCCTCATGAGCTTTTTCCTGGATTCTGCGCTGTATCTCTCCTCTGTTATAAAGCTTTGTCAGTCCATCAGATATTGCCATTCTCTCAAGCTCATCATTTGCTTCTTCAAGTTCCTGAGTTGCAGCCTGGATAAATGTTGCAAGACGGTTGATCATCGAAACCTTGCCAGAGAATTTTCCCTTTTTCAGGTTCAGCTCAGCAATATTGGATTCAGATGGTTCGCCCTCTCTTTCAGCTCCAATAACAAGAGTTACGTTATGCTGATTGACCTCTCCATCTGTTCTAAGGAATTCTCCCGAGGTATAAAATCCTGAGGTCGGTGCCAGAGACTGAAATGGAAGTGATTCATTTCCTATTTCATCCAGTCCCCAGAAGGTTCTTCTTGCTGCGCAGGAAAATATAGTAATAGATTCCGGAATAAACTTCTGAAATTCAAAAGATTCTTCATTTACGCTCTCAAGAATCGTCCATGGATCACCATAGGAAATCCTTGCCTTTGCATTTTGTTCAATATCTGCCGTCATCGTTAGTGAGCCATCATCATTACTTGCTATCGGAGCTCTCAGTATATCAATTCCTTTATGATTATAAATGAACGGAAATTCCAAAGTATTGACAAAGAAATTCTCATCATTCTTAATATTCAGATATTTATAATAGGTTTCATAAGCAGGCTTTCCGTCCAGTTCGTAGAGAATCGGTCCTTTAGCTTTTGTTACCAGAAGTTCTTTACCGAGAGGTTTCCATCCTGTTATGAAACTGGTTTTGATATAATAGTCCTCACCACCAATGAGTGCAAAAACTATTGCATGGTCTGATACTTCACCAACTGAAGAAAATACAAATGCAGCATTCTCATTCATATCAGCCGAAAATGCCCCACCACCGAAAATCTGTATATCCTTCTTTATCAAACTCAGATGCTCGCACAAGGAAGTCATAGACATTCCTCTGATAGTAGTATTGAGCATAATAGCCTTAACCCATGGAAGATTGTCCAGCTCTTCCATTAAGCTGTTTATTACATTTATTGTCTGCATATCCGATAGTGGATATTGAAGAATCTTAATCTTCGTAGATGGATACTCATATACTGTACAGATAATTGTTATGGGGCTACCGGCAAAATCGCCCATCATTATGTTTCCATTTGTAGATGAACCCATATAACAAGCATCCGGTATTTCCTTAGATATTGTGCTGCAAATATCTGAAATTACACCCCTATCTAAATCTTCCGTGTATATCCTGAAAAAAACAGCCGAAGTTACAGAAGAACTACACCACTGTTTTATCTTTCTTAAGCTTTTTAACAGGTTATCATTATTATCATAATTAAATTGAAATTGTTTCATAATCTTACCTCATAAATATATTGAAACAATTAACGGCTCTGGGATATAAGATATTATTCAGGTCAGAGTCTCTTACTTTCCGAAATTATTATATCTGGTCTGATATCAAACTCATCAGTTGGTACATTTTCGATTATCTGAATATCATATGCCACTGCAACCGTAGTTATTCCGTCTGATACATTACCATATTTTGTCTCGTAATGTACAGTTTCATAACGTCTCGCTTTTTTTCTGAGATATCTGTCATAATATCCGCCACCATACCCAAGCCTGTTTCTATTATGATCAAATGCTAGTCCAGGCATGATTATGAGTATTTTTTCTAATGGATATTCTGAACTCTCCATATTTTCTATCGAACAGGAAGGTCGTCTAATCGTAAACAGTTTGCTCTCATCTGTATCTGCTGGTTCACGAATTCCGTAAGCACCTTCCTCGAGGTTGCCATCATACAGATAGAATTCCATCCTCTTGCCATCTATTACCTTGGGAATATAAACTTTTTTTCCCTTCCTGATAGAATCATCTATCAATCTCTGGAGCCTTACCTCACTCCCCGTACTCATGTATGCGAGGATAACATCCGCTTCCTTATATTGATCAAGAGTGATGATTTTATTGCAGATAACCTGAGACTTCTCGTTTTGCTCATCCTCAGAAATACTATTTCTATTATTTCTGCTTATCTTTCTTATTTCACGTTTTAAATTAGTTTCATTCATCTTTATTTATATTCATTACATATATCTCTCTGCAGTTCATAGGCAAATGGATTACCATCAGTTCCTATGAAAACATAGGTTCTGCTATCATCACCTATGCCAATACTCCAGTACTTAGGCTTTCCATTTCCTGAATCAGACTTATACTTTATCTGAGGATATTCATTTTCAAGATTTCGATTAACCTCATCAAGATATGTATAGACTCCACTTATTCCATCTGCTGCTTTAAATTCTTTTGTATCCTTCTCACTTGTAGCTATCAGATAAACTACTACTCCATCGCAATCAGTTGTTGTCCAGGAGGAATACATGGCTTCACATACCTCTTCATATGCATCCTCGTTTGCCATTGCTGCGCTCGATGCTGTACAGATAGTTTCTGCTGATGCTATATCATCTGACTTGGAACCGGAAAAAAGTCCAGGAAATAGTTCTCTACCGTTCCTTGAATGTGAATCCATAAAACTATTATATTCATCCTCTGTAGCGTCAAGAATATATAAAATATCTTCTGAAGATGAAACTATTTCAGGACTCGCTTTTGATGCAGCTTTATCCAGAGTTATATCTGCATTAAAATCACTATAATTATTATCAGACAGACTCACACTATCTATAACGAGCTCAAAGGATCTGCCCTTTTTAAGATTTTTAACTGCTCCCTCAATCTTGATTTCATTTCTGTCATATCCATCATTTGAGGACGCCGTTATCATGATGTCATTATTCTTGTTTATTTCGAATTCCGCTGAAGCAGTGTCTCTGACACTTCCATTTTCTTCGGTTCTCATGTCATACTTTTCAGTACTGTAGTTTTCTGATTTTTCTCTTTTTCTATATAGGAAAATATCCTCTTCTTTACCATTTCCCTTTGTATTTAAATGAAATGTAAAATCAGTCAGAATATTCTTCGCGCCTTCGTTATAATTATATAAAGAACATTTGGTAACACTGCCATTTTCAGAAATGTCAAAGAAAAGTTCCATAGAAGCAATCTTTCCGTGATAAATAGATACATTTGCCTCAATACCACTATTCAGATGATCCTTGATATCCTGAATACTGTCTTCTATAGCCTGGTCGTAATCATCCGGACTGATAAATGCGTTAATATTTGCTCCATTTTTCTTTAACTGTACTTTATAGATGTCCCCAAGATCATCCAGTATGCGCTGTGAATCATTTTTGCCGATATCGATCGAATAACTCTTTACATTTACAACCTTATCTCCAATAGAAACAGCCTGCTTTCCACTTTTTTTAGCATCCATCACATCCTGAAGATCGTTAGTAAGCTTCTTCGTTGCTTCCTTTAATTCATTATCTAAATTCTCAGATTTTATTATTCTTTCATCAAACCAGTCAATAGATATGTCATCAGAATAATGTATCTTATCATCTGTCATAGGGCAGGAATTGAACTGTTCGTAAATATTCTTATTTCTTATAGCTAAAAATCCATCAAGATCATCATTTGTAAAATATGTATTATCCTTATCACCTGCTATGAGATACTCTGTTTTTTCACCATCCTCATCGCACTTTAACAAAACAGAAGCATTCTTTGAATTTCTGCTTACGCTTGCTTCATAATCAATCTTGCTTCCATTTTCAGTCATTGATATGGTGCCCTCTGCCTTACCGCCACCTTTAAGCATCTCATGAACTAGCGACATCGCACCAGTTTTTTCTTCAAACAGAAAACTCTCTGCTATATAATCCTGATTATAGGTATCCTTTATTGCCTTTAGGACTCTTCTTTCCGGTGTGAAATATAAGTTAAATGCAACCACACCGATTATTACTGCCCCTGCTATAGCACCACCAGCTATGCCAAGGACTTTTATATTTAATTTATCTGTAAAACTCTTTATTTTCTGTGAAAAAGGCGGATTTCCATATAACGGCTGACCGAAGCCTGATGGTTGGCCGAAGCCCGGTTGTCCTTGACCATATCCTCCTGGCTGACTATATCCTCCCTGCTGACCAACCCCGCTTTGATAAGTTCCCTGTGGTCCCTTCTGCTGTTGAACATACTGAGCAAGCTGACCAGTTCCTATATTCTGTCCACGGCTGGACTGACCATACTGCTGCGGACTTACGCCTTGCTGGCCATATTGCTGCCGGTTTACGCCCTGCTGGCCGTACTGCTGCGGACTTACGCCCTGCTGGCCATATTGCTGGTTAATTCCCTGCTGACCGTACCGCTGTGGGTTAACGCTCTGCTGGCCATACTGCTGTGGGTTTACGCCCTGCTGGCCGTACTGCTGGTTTATGCCCTGCTGGCCGTACTGCTGGTTTATGCCCTGCTGACCATACTGCTGCGGACTTACACCTTGCTGACCATACTGCTGTGGGTTGTAGCCCTGCTGGCCGTACTGCTGATTAATGGCCTGCTGGTTTCTCTGTCTTCTCAGATATTCCATCTGCTGTGGGCTCATCGGAAGA
>JAILEL010000114.1 GCA_024687845.1 Eubacterium sp. | reverse complement strand
TCTATACTAGGTAATTGTGGCAACAGATACTGCAATATGGTATAATATATTTTAATCTGCAGCCTCAATATGATATGAATCATAAGCTCCGTGGTTTTGAGTCACTTGCCCGTATGAAAGATAGTGATGGCAATGTTATAAGCCCTGCAGAATTCATACCAGTTGCAGAAAGGCTGCTATGTTTTTATCCAAGGTTTTATATGGGGACGTCCTATGGCTGCGGAAGCTGTAGAAGAGCTTGTTATTAACGATAGATAAATCCCTTTGAAATCCTTATAGATAAACTTGTGGCAGCTTGCGGAGTTTGGTGAGGCTTAAACTAACGAAGGTGAATTATGGAACAATATAGTGTTACAGGAATGAGCTGTGCTGCCTGCCAGGCTAGAGTTGAAAAGGCTGTAAATGGAGTTGAAGGCGTTGAAAGTTGTGCAGTGAGCCTTCTAACAAATTCCATGGGTGTTGAAGGAAATGCATCACCCGAACAAATAATAAAAGCAGTTGAAGCTGCGGGCTACGGAGCAAGTCTTAAAGCTAATAAGAACGAAAAAAAAACATCCCAGAGCTATGAGGATGAACTTAAAGATACAGAGACTCCTAAATTAAGAAAACGTCTCATTGCTTCAGTGGTACTTCTGATTCCACTTATGTATGTTTCTATGGGACACATGCTTTGGAAATGGCCACTTCCTGGATTTCTTGATGGAAATCATGTAGCAATGGGCTTATATGAGCTGTTACTTTCTGGATTGATAATGGTGATAAACCAGAGATTTTTTATTAGTGGATTTAAAGGCCTGCTTCATAAATCACCCAATATGGATACATTAGTTGCACTTGGAGCAACAGCCTCATTTGCTTATAGTGTGTATGCACTCTTCGCAATGACATGGGCGGTCATGGCTGGCGATAATGGACAGATCATGTATTACATGGATCAGTTTTATTTTGAATCTGCCGCTACAATACTTACACTTATTACCGTGGGGAAAATGCTGGAGGCAGGATCAAAGGGTAAAACCACCGATGCATTAAAATCACTTATGAATATGGCACCCAAGACAGCGGTGATCATTGAAGATGATACTGAAAAAACGGTATCGATAGATGAAGTCAGAGTTGGAGACAGATTTGTTGTTAGACCGGGGGATAGTATTCCGGTCGATGGTATAGTTATAGAAGGCGAAAGTGCGGTAAATGAAGCCGCTCTTACAGGTGAAAGTATTCCGGTAGAGAAGCAGACAGGAGACAAGGTATCAGCTGCAACTATTAATACTTCGGGATTTATGATATGTGAAGCTACAAGAGTTGGAGAAGACACTACACTGGCAGGAATAATACGCATGGTTAGTGATGCTGCAGCTACTAAGGCTCCCATCGCGAAAATAGCAGATAAAGTTTCCGGAGTATTTGTACCGGCGGTTATAAGCATTGCGATTATTACATTTATCGTATGGCTTCTAGTAGGACAAACCTTGGGATATGCAGTAGCAAGAGCGGTATCTGTTCTTGTCATTAGTTGTCCATGCGCTCTCGGACTTGCTACTCCGGTAGCGATAATGGTTGGAAATGGAGTGGGAGCCAAAACTGGTATTCTGTTTAAGACTGCAGCTATTCAGGAGCTGACGGGGAAAGCACAGATAGTAGCCCTTGATAAAACAGGAACCATTACCACAGGGATTATGAAGGTGACTGATGTTTATCCTACGGGAGGTATCAGCAAGGAAGAACTTCTTAAGGCAGCTTACTCTTTGGAAATTAAAAGTGAGCACCCAATCTCGAAGGCAATTGTTACATTTGCAGAAAATAATGGGATAGAATTACAGGAAACAATCGATTTTGAGGCTTTATCCGGGAATGGGCTTAGAGCTAAACTGAGTGGAGTGGCTTATGCTGGCGGAAGTTCAAAGTATATTTCAGAGCTTGTAAATGGAATCACTGATGAACAGAGTGATTTGGTTGATTGGTTATCAGCGGATGGTAAGACTCCAATCCTATTTGCGAAGGATAGAGAACTTATAGGAATTATAGCAGTGGCAGATACTATAAAAGAAGATTCTGCAGATGCTATAAAGCAGCTTAAAAATATGGGCATTCACGTGGTAATGCTCACAGGTGACAATGAAATTACAGCAAAGGCTATTGCAGATCAGGCTGGCGTAGATGAGGTTGTAGCAGGAGTAATGCCGGATGGAAAAGAAGCTATAGTGAGAAAGCTCATGGAAAATGGCAAGGTAGCTATGGTTGGTGACGGTATAAATGATGCACCGGCTCTAACCCGTGCTGATATTGGAATTGCAATAGGAGCAGGAACAGATATTGCGATAGATGCTGCAGATGTTGTTCTGATGAAGGGAAGCCTGCAGGATGTTGCTGCTGCTATAAGAATATCGCGAGCTACTTTAAGAAATATACATGAGAATCTGTTCTGGGCATTTTTCTATAACATTATTGGAATACCGCTTGCCGCAGGTTGCTACGTGGCAGCATTTGGATGGACCTTGAATCCGATGTTTGGTGCTGCAGCAATGGGGCTATCAAGTTTCTCAGTAGTATCTAATGCATTGAGACTTAACCTGCTTAAGGTTTATGATAAAAACCATGACAAAAAAATAAAAAATGCAGTAAGAGGTAATCTATTAGTTCAGCAAATGGATGTTTCTTCTTCAAATGAAGAAGGTGAAAAAATAAATAAAAAGGAAGATAATGAAATGAAGATTACAGTAAATGGAATGATGTGTCAGCACTGCGAAGCACATGTGAAGAAGGCCCTTGAAGCTATTGATGGGATTGAAATGGCGGTTGCATCCCATGAACAAAATACAGTTACAATTACAAACACTAAGGATATTGATGAAACACTGATCAAAGCGGCAATAGAAGATGCTGGTTATGAGTACGGCGGAATAGCTTCTTAAAACTTTATTAGGAAATGTAGAGAGTGAAGAGTGTTGCAGACTAACTGCAGCTCTCTTCACTCTTTTTTTGACTTACACAGCACTGAATCGTGTTTTTTGAGTTCCTGCTTCGTAGGTATTATATCTCATAAAACGTGAGTGGTAATATTAATTTAAAAAAATATAGATGTATTTAAAACAAAATATTGACATTTTATAAATATTAAAGTAATATAAATGCGGTTAGAGAATTCTAATCGAACTTAAATTAATATCAAAGGGAATAAGGAGTTTATCAAAGGTATGAATTTAAATGATGCAGAACTTGGAAAAGAGTATATCATCGAAGCAGTAGAAACTGGCGGCGATGAGGAAATGGAAAGCTTTCTTTTCTCACTTGGATGCTATAGCGGAGAGAAGATAACGGTTGTTGATAAGAAACGCAATCTGGTTGTTTCAATTAAGGATGCAAGATATAACATTGATCCTGAACTTGCAGCAACAATTAAGATTAAAGCTTAATAGACATTAAGCAATGTATATATGGCACTAATGAAGTTTCAAAGGAGGAGTAACCATGAGAATCGCGTTAACGGGTAATCCCAATAGTGGTAAAACTACTATGTATAACGCCCTTACAGGACGCAAGGAAAAGATCGGTAACTGGGCTGGTGTTACCGTGGATAAGAAAGAAAGCCCAATCAAGAAGGCATATGTAGAGGGAGGCAGTGAGTTAATTGCTGTTGATCTTCCTGGTGCATATTCAATGTCTCCATTCACATCGGAAGAGAGTATAACAAGTAGTTACGTAAAACATGAGAATCCTGATGTAATAATAAATATAGTTGATGCAACAAATCTTAGTCGAAGCCTTTTCTTTACAACTCAGCTTCTGGAGCTTGGAATTCCTGTTGTTGTTGCACTTAATAAGAGCGATGTTAACGATAAAAAGGGTAATAAGATTGATGTGAGTAAATTGTCTGAAAAACTGGGATGTCCAGTAGTAAGGACAGTTTCTACTTCCGATGAAGGACTTAAGGAAGTTGTAAAGGTTGCTGCTTCACTCAAAGGAAAGGGACAGAGGGCTCCTTACACAGAAGGAAATATTGATCTGTCTAATAAGGAAGAGGTTGAAAAGGCTGATAGAGCAAGATTTGACTATGTTAATTCAATCGTAAAAGAGGTTGAGGTCAGAAAGACACTTACTAAAGATAAGAATATTGGAGATAGTATTGATAAGATAGTAACTAATCCGATACTTGGTCTGTTAATCTTTGCAGGCGTTATGTGGGTTGTATTCTATGTTTCACAGACTACTGTTGGAACCTGGTTAGCTGACATTCTTGTAGGATTAATAGAAACCTTCCAGGGTTGGGTTGGTGATAAGATGGCAGATGCAAATCCACTGCTCTATGCACTTCTGGTTGATGGTATCATCGGTGGTGTAGGTGCTGTAGTTGGATTCCTTCCACTTGTTATGGTTATGTACTTCCTCATTGCTCTTCTTGAGGACTGTGGATATATGTCAAGAGCTACAGTAGTGCTTGACCCTATTTTCAAGAGAGTTGGTCTTTCAGGAAAATCAGTTATTCCTATGATCATTGGTACTGGTTGTGGTATCCCTGCTATTATGGCTTGTCGAACAATCCGTAATCAGAGAGAAAAGAGAGCAACTGCAATGCTGGCAACATTTATGCCATGTGGTGCTAAGCTTCCAGTAATCGCACTTTTCGCAGGTGCATTTTTCCCAGAATCCAAATGGGTTAGCTGGGTTGCTTATATGGGTGGTATTGCTTTGGTTCTTCTCGGAGCACTTCTCATTAAAGCTATTACAGCAGCTAAGTTTAGAAAATCATTCTTTATTATAGAACTTCCAGAATACAAAGTTCCAAGTCTTAAGTATGCATTTTTCTCAATGCTTGAACGTGGTAAGGCATATATCATCAAGGCTGGTACTATCATCCTTGTTTGTAATACAGTCGTTCAGATTATGCAGAGCTTTAACTGGAGCTTCCAGGCAGTGGAAGAGGGAGCAGAGGACACGTCAATTCTTGCATCAATAGCTGGTCCATTTGCTTATCTTCTTATCCCAGTTGTAGGTGTAGCCGCTTGGCAGCTTGCCGCAGCAGCTATTACAGGTTTCATTGCTAAGGAAAATGTTGTTGGAACAATCGCAACAGTATATGCTATCACAAATCTTGTTGACCCAGATGAACTCGAGCTTATAGGTGAAGGAAATGCAGTAGCAGTAGCTATGGGAATCACAAAGGCTGCAGCTCTTGCATACTTGATGTTTAATCTTTATACACCACCTTGCTTCGCAGCACTCGGTGCTATGAACTCTGAGATGCAGAGTAAGAAATGGCTCTGGGGCGCAATTGGTCTTCAGCTTGGAACCGGATATACAGTAGGATTCCTCATCTATCAGATAGGAACCATTATCACTACAGGTTCCATAGGTGCAGGATTTATTGGTGGACTTATATTTGAGATAGTCTTTGCAGCAATTCTTGGTTTCATTATCTATCGTAACAATAAGGCTGTTGCTGCAGAATATAAACTTGCTTAGTAAAATTAGTATAGCTAATCTTTGCTGATATATGCTCCTGCTTTTTCCCAGGATGTATATGTGATAAACTCCTTTGATGAGAATCGTCATGTTGAATAGGCATGGCGATTCTTTCCTTTTGAGGAGTTTTTTGAGTTAACTGTGAATAGTAACGCTACAGAGAATTAATCGTAGCTTGCTGAGTGAGCTGTTCTTTATTATAATAGGTGTCAAGTGTCATAGGTCAACATATTTTCGTTATTTTATAAGGATGGAAAAAAATGGATCAAAATACAGATCAAAATATAGATGAAAAGAAACAGGCGTTTAAGTACTATGAATTGTTTCGGGATTACATGGAATATTTTCTGGTTTATGCATTTCTGGGATGGGTATATGAATCAGTCTGGTGCTGCATGATATATCATCACAGAGGCTTTATTAACCGAGGATTTCTTTTTGGACCGTGGCTGCCTATATATGGAATAGGATTTTTTATTATTTTGGGAATATTTACGCTGCTAAAGGTTAAGAAGCATATACCAGTGTTCGTTATTGGTACTCTTGTAGCAACTGCTGCAGAGCTTACTGCA
>JAILEL010000088.1 GCA_024687845.1 Eubacterium sp. | reverse complement strand
AAAAATCTAATATCCCTTATTTCTATCTATCACATGCTTCATCGGATGTCCTTCTGCATAATTGATTAAATTCTCACAGAACATTTCAACGTTAGTATCCACTGTATAATCCAATGTAAGATTACCAGCAACGTGTGGAGTAACAAGAAGGTTCTTCGTCTTCCATAATCGGCTGTCCTCAGGAAGTGGTTCATTTCTGAACACATCAAGAGCCGCTCCTGCAAGTCTTCCTTCGTCCAGACTGTCTGCAAGGGCTTCTTCATCTATTGCTGAGCCTCTTCCCACATTAACAACATAAGCTCCCTGAGGCAGAAGTCCTATCCTTTCACGTGAGAGTATATTTTCGGTTTCTGGAGTTCCCGGAAGGCTCATTACAAGAAGGTCCGTTTCTGGTAAAATGTTATCCAGCTCATTTACGGATAATACCCTGTCAAATGCAGGAAAGTCACATTTTCCGCTTCTGCATACGCCTATAATATTTGTTGGTTCAAAGGATTTTGCTCTTTGTGCAAAACTCCTTCCGATATCTCCGGTTCCAAGTACTGTGATTCTACAATCCTTTAAAGATTTCTGAGGTTGCGGACTGCACCACACTGAGCGTAAGGTCTCACTATAAGTATAATCAAGTCTTCGCATCATCATTAAAGAAACTGCAATAATATGTTCAGCGATTGAAACTCCATACGAACCAGAAGCATTAGTCAATATGCATTCTTTATTAGCAAATGAATCCGGTTTCATAAGAAAATCTACCCCTGCAGAATTTACCGCAAGCCACTTTAGATTCCCATTTGTTTTGGCATATGTAACTCCCTGTCCATATAGAACTTCAGAATCCATAAAATACTCCGGAATCTCAGCTTCTGATTCAACGAAGCAAACTTCAGCTCCTATTTTCTTAATAACACTATTAATAGTTTCCTTATGTTTATCGTTCAGTGCATTGTTTAAAATAATAACTTTCATACTATACCTCTTACTCAGCGTAACTATTCTGCTACATATAAAACGATTTCGAATTCTGTACTTACTGTTGTATCTGGCGGGATGCTCTGCCTGATAACTCTTCCTGATTCGACACTATCATTCTTCTCATATGCTGTCACAACATTGAAGAATCCCAGATCCTTCAGCTTCGCTTCTGCGCTTTCTCCTGTTGAACCTACAACATCTGGCATATATAAATGCATCAGCTTATGTTCTTCTCTTCTCAGTACAACCTTCACTATCTCAGGATAATTATTTATCCTGACTGGAAAGAGACTATTTCCAAGTCCCCGGCTGATGATCATAGTTGTATCTCCTAATCTATGCTCACCCTCGCAAAGCTCTGGAAAGAATTCAAAATCTGCTGATACAAGTCCACCTTTACCCGGAATCACTATCTGTCCTCCGTGATTATGTCCGACAAGAACAAGGTCTGCACCAGCTTCCTCGTAGCTGGATACATACTGAGGCTCATGGGCAAGCATGATGGCTAAACTATCACTTGGAGTTGCATCACCCGAAGAAGCGTCTGGCGATATATTTATCCGATTTCCCAGTGACCACTCCGAAACGCCAACTAACTTTACGTCTCCGATTTCAATCGTTTCATCATCAATGCAGTTAACTCCGTAGCCCTTTATATTCTGTATGAATTCCTCGTACCTGGCAGATTTTTTTTCAGAAAGCCATTTCTCATGATTACCGGAAATGTAATATACCGGCGCTATATCTACTGCTCCTTTGAAGAACATCTCTGCAAGGCCAAAATTCGTATGAGACAGGTCAACCACGTCCCCGGTCACCACAATAATATCCGGCTCGCAGTCCTCAATCTTTTTAAATATAGAAGAATCACCGATACCAAAGAGCTGATTATGCAGGTCCGATATTTGTACTATAGTGTATCCATCCATTTCCTTTGGAACAGAAAAACTGGGATACTCATATTCCGTTGTCACGATATGGTAATTATTATATAGAAAGAATCCCATAAGCACTGTATAGAAAACAACACATACGGGAACAGTTATGCGAAACTTCGTCTTTCTGGTTTTATGATGAAAAAGAAGCATCCCAAGGCCCGCTCCAAAAGCACCACCAAGGACACTTACAAGAATAAGCCGTGACTCCGGAATCCGGAACTTATCATTCTCAGCCTTCTTCTTATCAACTCCATATAAAATGAAAGCAATCACATTTATTATAATCATATAATATACAAGCAGCATATTTAGACCTTCCTGTTTACATCTAATAAAAACATGAAGGAATTATACCACATATTTCCTTTAAAGTGGATAATTGATATGGTACAATAAAATACGATTTTATTTGATTTATAGGGGGATGGTTAAGTGAGTGAGAATAATTCAGATGCTATTTATGATGCTTCGAAGCTTGGGAAAGGGAAGTTTGCTGTTCTAGGATTTCAGCATATGTTTGCAATG
>JAILEL010000051.1 GCA_024687845.1 Eubacterium sp. | reverse complement strand
ATCGTAAAAAGCTGAATCTTTTAAAACTGGATGAAGGAAGAATTCCCCAAAAAGAAAATGATATAGTGATTATGAATCTCTATGCCGATAGGAATAATATCAAAGTGGGAGATTCTATAGCTCTTTCAGACAAGGAATATACAGTGACAGGTATCGGATGTGTTCCTGACTATAATCTTACTGTAAAGAACTTTTCAGATATGACAGCAGATCCGGAAAGCTTTGGTATAGCAATGATGAGTGATGAGGGATACGAGGCGTTACTGGATACTGGTAAAACTGGTGGCGAAACATATACCTATTCATATAAACTTGCTGATGGAGTAGATGCAAAAGATCTGAAAGAAGCGATCAAGGATATTGATTTTGATTATAAGGCATCGGGAAATGAATATCTTATAGAATATGTTGATAGATTATATAAAGATAAGACAGACTTTGAAGATGGGCTTACTGAACTTACAGATGGAACGAACGATCTCTATGATGGAATCTCAGATGTGAGTGATGGATTAAATGATTTAAAAAGTACAGTTGAAGAGAATAATTCAAGTTTTGATCTTCTGAAGAATACCCCTTATGAGGCATTAACAAAGATTTCGGACGGATATCTGAAAGGTGTAGAAGAATTGAAGGACGGAACTGATGAATTGCTGGAGGGGGCGGTAGATTTTAAGGATGGTGTCAAAGAATTTGATGAGGAAGTTAGAGATTTTCTGGATGAGAATTACACGGTCGATATAGCGAATCTGGAGAGCTTCTATGAGAACAAGGATAATCCGAGAATCGCCAGTGATGCAGCCAGTGATGTAATAATCAAGAAGCTTGTAAGCCTTGTGGCAGGGGCAATCCTGGTTATGCTTTTTGCCTATGTCATATCAGTATTCATTATTCATCAGATAAATGAGGAAAGCAGTATCATCGGAACACTCTACGCTATGGGCATGAAAAGAGGTGCACTCACACTTCATTATATAATGCTTCCAACTCTTGTAACCTTTATAGCAGGACTTGTGGGAATGATTCTGGGTTTCAGCAGTATCGGTGTGGATTTTCAGATGCAGGACAGCTATCTATATTACAGCGTCCCAAAGATGGATAAAGTATATCCACTATATATAATCATTTATTGCGTAGTTATGCCGCCGGTTATTTCAATTCTGGTTAATGCTCTTGTGATTCGCAAGAAGCTGTCCAGAACAGCACTTTCGCTTATTAAAAATGAACAGGAAAGTCTTGTAAATGGTGGAAGCGGTGTATTTTCCGCTATGAATAATTCATCTGCTGGAGGAAAGGCTAAAGGCAGAAGGGGCAAAGGATTTCTACGTGAGTTTTCCGGAAGACAGATGATGCGCGAAAGAAGAAGCGTCTTTACAGTTGTGATTGGAATGGTTGTCGCCCTTCTCATATTTATGATCGGTCTGGATTGCTACGTGCTCTGCAATAATGTGAAGGAAGAAAATCTGGCTGATATCAATTATGAATATATGTATATTTACAAATATCCGACTGAGAAGGTTCCTGAAGGTGGAGAAGCATGCTTTGCAAAAAATCTCTCTATGAATTATCTGGATTATTCACTGGATGTAAATGTAATAGGCATCGATAAGGATAATCCATATTATAATTTCAAGACCAGCGGAAATAAGAAGGATATAGTGATAGCATCATCGACGGCGCAGAAGTATGATCTACAGATAGGCGATACATTTATACTGGATGATACTTCTGAGGATTTGAGATATGCATTTACGGTTTCTGATATAGTTCCTTATTCCATCGGGCTTACAGCATTTATGGATATAGATGAAATGAGAGAACTTTTTGGAGAAAGTGATGACTATTACAACATGGTTCTTTCGGATAAGAATCTGGGGATTGAAGGTGGTCGCCTCAGTTCTGTAACAAAGAGAGCTGATATAGAGAGTGCAGCTGGAATCTTCGTGGATCAGATGATGTCACTTATAGTGATACTTATTGCAGTATCCATTCTGATATTTATAGCTGTTATGTATCTGATGTTAAATGTAATGATAGACAGAGCTGCATTTGGAATATCTCTCGTAAAAATCTTTGGATACAGAATGAAAGAAATCAGGAAAGTATATCTGGATGGAAACTTCTACGCAGTGATGCTCGGTGCTTGTATCGGTATTCCGATTGTCAAAAAAATCGCAGATATGATATATCCGTATTTT
>JAILEL010000451.1 GCA_024687845.1 Eubacterium sp. | reverse complement strand
TATAATCTGTATTCCAGCTGTACGTCAAATGGCTCCTTCTCAGCCAGGATCTCATTAATCTCATCTGCGTGCCTACATCCAAGTGCTTGGTACGCTGCCTGTGATTCTTTTGAGGAATGACCGGATATGTACAGCTTATCTGCTCCAAGCCGCATGGCCTCTTCACAGATCATTGTAAAGAGTTTCTTTCCAATGCCCTGGTGGCGATAATCCTCTGAAACTTGAAAACAGACCAGTTCCACATAATTTGCTGTTTCTCCAGCACTCGGTCACAGTCTGATGCCGGACAAAAGAATCCAGCGAATGAGCCCAAAACATTCAGCCATTGGAATCTACATTATCTTGCAATTTTCTTCTGTTACTAAATTTACTTAATTCTGATTTTCCTCGAGATAATGAACAGCATACTCAAGTTCAATATCTTCACCATCCATAGAGAAAAGCCGTAATGCATTTTCTTTTGTGACGGGTATATTTATATCGAGAGGTATCTTGTTTTCTCTGGTATAATCTGTATCGATCAGCGGCACACCTTCTGGTGAGAGAGATAAAAACACAGGATATTCAACGCTGATGTTTTCTGTGAGATATATGTATCCTCCATTGTTCTGATTAACTCCACCGCTTGCTGTAATTCCCATAAGTGTTACATTTTGACACTCACCCAGAAATTTTGCCATTCCATCTCCTGCACTCACACAATTTGCGTTTACCAAAACAGCGACCGGAAGCTCCTTATACCTTCCATCCGGGAAAATATAATGATTCTCAGTAATATGATATCCACCACCAGATATTCCATTCCCTGCGCCTTAAGCTCCTCAATTATATCAGCATAGTATTTTACAAGTTTCGGATAGTAGCCCTTTCTTGCAACAGCTATATTATCAGAAAGCATATCAAAATCTTCCTCGCTGATGTACAGGTATCCGCACCTTTCATCTATCATTTTGTAATAGAAATTCGGATAATCCGTATTTGTGTGGAGAAGTCTTATTAATGAACACGTCAGGCGGTCATCATAAGTACCAAGTTTTTTTAGTCGGGCACTTTTTTCATTCCCATCATCATCGATAAATGTTATTTCTACATTTTCTCCGCCTTTTCCCGCTAGAAAAAGCGGCCGAAATACATCTTCATTGCTTTTTACAGGAAACTGAAGTCCTGGAAATATACACTCTGTGTCATGTATCGCATCATGTATATCCTGACCATCCCATGATATGATCTCGGTTCCGTTATGTATCCCCAGTTCGCTCAGATCAGAGGGTTCTTCATATATAAATCCGCCATCAGATTCAACGAATATCGCAATCACCTTGCCGTCATCAGTCCTTATCATCGAAAGACCATAATCATTTCCGGCGAAATATTCACAAGTTTTAATACCAATTTCTTTTGAAGATATATCCGTACAAACATGGGAATCGTAGAATCTGTAAGTAACTTCATTAACCATAGCTGCATATGCTGCCTCGTCATTATTCTTTTCCGCTTCCTCAACCTTCGGCAGATACTCCTCAAGCAAAGATTCATAGTCAATCTTTTTCCAGCTGCTTAAACAATATTCATCCTCTAATGTTCCCAGCATTTTCTTAAAGCTCTCGGTATAACTATATCGGGTGTAATTGTGAACCATGGGTGATGACGTGGCTAAAAGAATGAAATAAGCACATGTCCCAAAAGTTGCAAAGATTGAAACAATGGACTTAGCTGATAAAAAAACCTTTTTCTTTCCTGGAATAACCATCAGAAGCGGCATAACCGATTCCAGATACAGATATTTATATGCCCAAAAAGTAATTTTTCCATTTATTGTAAAATGAACTGCTGCTGATAAAGCAGGTAAAATACATAAAAACACAGCAACAGCATATTTATCTTTTCGCATGAGTTTTGGACATATAAATGCAATTGCAATCGTATAAAGTAATATGCAAATCGAATAAATCCCACATGAAGTTTTCGCAGTAAGATAAAGTATATACATTTTTTAATAATCCATTTCAATTATCCTTAGTTAGTATTAAAAGTTCATCAAATTTCGATTCCTATTGGTTCAATTTTTTGATTGATAACCTGACCCCTATCATCTTCTCTTCATCACAGTCAACATAGAAATGGGTCCATGAAGCTCTTCCTGACACCGCTTCAGGTGTCTCAGAAGCGATCAGTTCATCCATGAGTTCCACAGGCTAATCTTTTGTGTTGGATATCCTAATAGTCTTCCTTATAACATCTGACACTTAATTGGCATCTTCTTCCCTGAATCTTCTGATTTCTATCCCAAACTTATCAATATCCTTCTCCCCGTACTTTTTCGAAGGCAATACCGTGCAACGGTCAGGAAACAGTTCTGCACATATCCTGAGTTCGGCAAGTTCTACCGGAGAAGAGTCACCTTCTTCAAGGACTTTATGGTTCGGATATTTCTCTGACAAAAGCTATACAAGAGTGCTCTTGCCGCTTCCTTGTATACCTTCAACGAATACGTCATATTATGTATCTCCTGCTGTAATAACATCTGTTCTTACGATCACAAAACCTTCATTCATATACATTTGAACAGCACTCTGATTCCATTCTGCAACATGTAATATCATCTCATCGTTCCCGCATGATGCTATGTGCTCCATAGCCCATTTTAAGAGTTGCTTTCCATATCCTTTGTGACGGTATTCTTCTGCAACGAACAGATCGTCGATCTCATTCCCATAACAGGCAATTGAACCGATCAGAGCTCCCTCTTCAACAACCAGATATATACCGGCTGACTTTTCTAATATAGCATTGCTGTCATGGTACCAGTCATACGGCTTAATACCCAGTGCCTCTCTCATCGGACGGAAAGCCGCATTATAACCGGTCTTGTATTGCTCCAGATACTGTTTGTCGAAAGGAATACAGCATATCCCTACAGGCGGGATTTCTGTGCAGGAACGTGTCATCTCATAAACAACAAAACTCATAATTTTGAAATCATCCTTTTTATCTTTTTTCCGTTATCCCTCGTAAAACCACTAAGTTCATAGGATCTGATGCGCTGATTTACCAATAGAGGTTCCACAAAACCATTTTTCACCAGCACTGACAATCTGTTAATTATCGTTTTGTTTGTCACCCCCATTTCACGGCTGACTTCGATCGGAGTAAACTCTCCTTTATATCTCTTTATCAAAAACAGGAGCAGTTCCTTCTCCTTACCCT
>JAILEL010000062.1 GCA_024687845.1 Eubacterium sp. | reverse complement strand
TTCTTATTAAGCTTAAGAGCAGGAGCCTTAACTGTTACATTACATACATATTTCTTTCCTTTGTATGTAGCAGTAATCTTTACTTTTCCAGGAGTCTTAGCTGTTACTAATCCCTTTCTATTAACAGTAGCAATCTTCTTATTTGAAGATGACCACTTAACCCCTGACTTAATCTTCTTAGTGCCGTTCTTCAGCGTAAGCTGAGTTGTCTTCAATGCAACTACTGTTACCTTGGAACTGGATAACTTGATTTTTGATTTCTTTGCAGCAGCTTCAGAAGAATTTACTGAAGCAATTACAGAGATTGCAAGAACTAAAGCAAGCATAATTCCAAGTACTTTTGCACGAAGCACTTTTGATATTTCGTTCTTCATACTCTCATCCATCCTTTCGATTTTTTTTAAGCATCTTAGTTTTCCTCTTCACTAATCTGCCGGTTAACAAGTTTGTATGATTAAAACCTTCGAGAATTATTTTATCTTACTTACATAACTGTTTTCAATAGAAAAATGCGCCAAACCCGCAAAGTATCCATTGGATACCAGCCCACTATTTTAGCCATTTTTCGAGGTTTTACATATTAACAGCTAAGAGCAGTTCACATCAGCATTCCCTTAACCTGATCATACTCAAGCCAGTCTGGAAATTCCTCAAGTAACTGGTCATATGTAATATCAGAAGGATCAAATACTGCAAAGTAATCTGCATTATCAACATTTCTGTCTGTCAGATCATCAAGTCTCTCAAGGAATGGGAAGGACTCACCACCTATTCCGACATATTTCCAAAAGATCGGATAGAAGGACGCTTCCTTAATTATTTTTTTAGTAGCTGTTTTATCTGCATTTGCTCCGTCTGTAATAAATATAACATAAGCCGGCAGTTTTCCTTCTCTTGCATTTGTCTCAACACATACTCTTGTAATATCCTGCATTACAGGAGCATAATTTGTTCCGCCCATATGCCATTTGTTTGCAAGTATTTCTCTCTGAACATAATCTTCTACATTATTTAGAGTAATATCGGGAAGTCTTCTGAAATCATTATCAAACAGCCATACCTCCATCTGTCCATCATCATCGAACTCCATTGCCATAGGAAGCATCTGCTCCAGAATAGCCTGAACTGTGCCATCCTTAAACATCCTGTTCATTGATCCACTGAAGTCCATGGCAAGCAGAACTCTAGCCTTGAGTCCATTTAGTGGAGTTGTCCCATTTCTGGTCTGCTTTGTAAGTGAGATCTTGTGTATCTCCTCTTTCTTTAATGATAATGCCGTCTTCTTCTCAAGACTTACCGTGCCTGGTACTTCTGTTGTCCCTTTAAACTTGTCTAAAAAACCCATATTCTATCTCTCCTTTTGTGACTATCCTTATTTAATCTTTACTGTCTTTGCCTGGCCTTTGCCCTTAAGAAGTTTGGTATATGCCTTCTTCTTAGCCTTAGGAACTGATATAGTTGCTTTCTTGTTGATACCCTTGAAAGCATTTGCCCCAACCTTCTTCAGTCTTGAACCCTTGAAGGTTACTGTCTTCAGCTTACTGCATCCGCTAAATGCATTCTTTCCGATGTTTGAAACATAAGAACCTATGATAACCTTGTTCAGCTTCTTACATCCCTTTGCGCAGTTCGCAGCTATGCTTGTAACCTTGAACTTAACACCTCCAAGCTTTACGATTCCGGTTGCTGAGATAAGTTTGCAGTTCTTGTTATAAGGCGCCATGTATTCTACATTCCCGCCTGTAACCTTGCCCGTCTTCTTGTCCTTAATCAGCTTGGTAATTCTGTACTTTCCACCGCTCTTCTTATCAGCAATCTTAGCATTCGGCTTAAGGTCGGCCGCTGATATCTTCTCAGCTATCTTGTATTTCTTGCCAGATTCATCTGTAAGAGTCTTGCCATCAGCAGAGATTGTTCCAACACCAGGTTTCTTTTCAGCCTTACCATTTTTCCCGTCTTCCTGCTTGCCGTCTTCCTGCTTTCCATCATCAGGTTTAACTATCTCATCCTGCCTTGGAACATAGAATCTTACATAACCATCTTCATCATATACGCCATCGTCTTTTGAATTCTTACCATTTACATAGATCTTATAATCACTCGCAAATCCGCTTGCGACATTCTCCCTATATGCCTTCCCAAGAATTCCGGAAACAATAATAAGCAGCGCATGTTTTCCTACCGCGTTTGTTCGATAATATTTTCCCTCTTCAAATGTACCATTCTCAGGCATATCTACATAGGTTGTATTATCTGTTGAAACCTGCCAGCTTGAACTCATATCCATATCCATCAGAATATCATTAAATGCATTCGCAGGCTTCGTCTCAACCTTCATATTTCCTGGTTTTTCGCCATTCTTCGGTTCCGGAATAGTGTATCTGATCTCCTTGATCTGTTCCAGAACCTTACTTGAAAATGTTACAATCGCCGTATCTACAGATTCCTTTCTAATCTTTACATTCTTGGTAGTACCATTAATGCTTACCTTTACGGTTGACAGATTGCCTGGGAATTTGTATCCATCTGGTGAATTAATCATAATTTCCACCATATATCCATTATTCTCTTCAAATGTAAGTTCGTCACTTATCTTACTTGGATAAAATGTATCGCTAACTGAATCATACTTACCCCATCTGATTCCATTTTTTCTCTCAGAATCATCTGCTGTTTTGCATATTCTGCACTGTTCATTATCTATATCAAAGCCTTCATAAGAAGCCTTGACCTTTGGTGCCGGACCTTTATATCCTATAATTGGTATCTCCTTTATATAAACTATTGGTTCATATTTGGCGGTGATTATTATCGATTCACCATTCCATGGTGCTACCTTACTTATATAGCAATGTTTCGAATCATTTACACTTATTTTGTATATCTTTCTACATTGTTGAGTCGAAGAAGGAAAATATTTACCTGAAGCAGCCTTCAGCTCAATTTCTGCATAATAAGTCTTGCCTGCTTCAAATACTGTTGCCTCGGTATCCTTGCCATCTTCGGTCCATTTTACACTTTGAACGGAATAATCTTTATTATCCTTATATATAACGCTCCACTTGCTGATATTCTTATCCGGAGCCTCACCTTCAACCGGCTGCTCAATACCAGAAACTCCTATAACTCCATTATTTCCAGTTATATTTGGGCAATAATACAGATAAGAAAGATTAACCTCATAAGCATTTACTGACTTCCTTGCGTATGGATCAGCATGTTCACCATTTATAACTGTAGGAACTGTATTTTCATCTTTAAACATATCAAGATTAAATGAATATGTGCCGACTGCTTTTAATTTAATGGTAACAATATATCTATCACCAGCTTCAAATACTGTTTCTGGAGTTGAAAAACCCTCCTTTCTCCATACAACATTTTCTACTTTGTACTTATCATCGTCTATCGTAGTAACATTTGTGCTAACCGCTTGTCCTGCTACAGGATAAACAAGATTTTCCAGTCTGACTAACTTTATTTTTTCATAAATCTTTCCAAATTCTACATATCCTTTAACATGATTAGAATATGCTGATGATTTATACTCTTTACCATTTATGATAAACGAAATGCTGTCTGAGATTCCGTAATATGGTAAATCAGACTCTGTTGGGAAGGATACTATTTTATAAAAGTCTTTCTCTAATTGTTCTGTTAATGTTAGTACAGCTTCATTTTTATAATAATACCCTGCCTTAAACTTTGTAGTTTTACTTATCAGATTATAATATTTTCCATCACTTGACTCATACCAGTTTTCAGTTATCAAAGATTCATCAAGCTTATCAAGATATGTCTTGCTAAATGCATGATCAAATCCTGATACAAATTCTACTTTATATTTCTTAGATAACGATACCGGAGTATAACCAACTATTGGCTCTGGAATATTAAACTCCGCCTTACTCCAGCCCTCTCTTCCCATAAGCGTACAGGTATATATGATATCCTTTCCATCACAGGTAACATTCTGCCAGTGATTTTCATGTGAAGGATTTACCTCTTTCCCTCTTACATACGGGGTGTACATCGAAACGTATTCTACTATAGTATGTGCATAAGCAGGATGAAGCCTGAGAGTTACCATATATTTCTGGTTTTCTGCAAAAGTTTTATCCGACCCCATCGTTTTCCAGGAATCACCATTATAATAACTCCAGCTTATACTTTTAATCTGAATATCTTCACTGTTCGTTGAATAATGACCTAACACGGTATCCGGCTTATTTCCAGCAATAGGAGCCATTAGACCAACATCAACATGATCAATATAATACTCATGTGCATTAACCTGACCTATCGCACCTGCAAATGGAGTTATCACCGAAAATATCATCGACATCAACAAAATAATAATAACATTTCTGAATCTGCTCCTGCTTTTCATGGCTTTCCCCTTCCAATCCATATTTATTTAATCTTTACAGTCTTTGCCTGACCTTTGCCTTTAAGAAGTTTAGTATATGCCTTCTTCTTTGCCTTAGGAACTGATATAGTTGCTTTCTTGTTGATACCCTTGAAAGCATTTGCCCCAACCTTCTTCAGTCTTGAACCCTTGAAGGTCACTGTCTTTAGCTTACTGCATCCGCTAAATGCATTCTTTCCGATGTTTGAAATATAAGAACCTATGATAACCTTGTTCAGCTTCTTACATCCCTTTGCGCAGTTCGCAGCTATACTTGTAACCTTGAACTTAACACCACCGAGTTTTACGATTCCAGTTGCTGAGATAAGTTTGCAGTTCTTGTTATATGGTGCCATGTATTCTACATTTCCACCAGTGATCAGTCCCGTCTCCGGATCCTTTACAACCTTTGTGATTCTGTATTTGCCACCAGTCTTTTTGTCGGCAATCTTCATATTTGGTTTTAGTTCTGTAGCTTTTACCTTTTCAGAAGTTCTGTATTTCTTGCCATCTTCATCTGTAAGGTATTTTCCATTTGGGGAAATGGTTCCGACTCCATCAATCAGGTCTTTGGCTGGATCTGTACCATCAGATCCCCCCTGTTTGCCATCGCCGTTTTCTCCGTTGCCGGAACCGCCCTCCTTACCATCTGATCCACCATCTTTTGGCTTCACACATTTGAAAACCACATATCCATTCGCGTCAAGCACGCCTTCTTCTGTTGATTTTCTTCCATTTATATATACCTGAATATTACCAAATTTATAAGATACACTCTCATTGAAATCTAACTTTCCTAACATATAAAGTAGTATTGCAATTGTATAATGAGAATTTGTTATATTGGTGCGATAGTATTTTCCTTCAACAAATGATTCCACTTCACCAGTTTCTGCGTTTTTCATACTCCTATAGGTTATTCCATCATCAGAAACCTGCCAGTTATTTGAAGAATCAACCTCACATGAAGTAATAAGTGCATTTTCTGGAGTTGTATTAAAGCCTATCTTATCCGGTTTCTCTCCCGGAACCGGAGCAGGAATAGTATAATTAAAAGCCGTTACCGGATCATGCGCTACCTTTTTCAGTGTTAATACTAGAATATCATCAGATATTTCACTCACTGAAACATCAGCATCATAGTTTCCTATTTTAGCCTTGATATTTTTGATGTTTGAGCTAAATCCCTCGGCCTTAACTGCCCGTACATGAATGCAAATGTAATAAGCCTTATCCTTTTCAAAAAGTTCCTTACTGCTTACAGGAATATCAAAGTTCGAACCTCCCTTTGACTGCCCCCAGGTGATTCCATTTTTCATAAAGGAAGAATCTGAGCCCGTATATATCTCATACTCTCCTGGCTTCGCAGAGGTAAAATTATCATACGAACGCTCTTCACCAGTAGTCGGTGGATTGTAGCCATATATTCTAATATCGCTCACTGGAACCTTCGTTTCAGGCATGGTAAGATACCCATTTACAAAGCTCTCATCAGCGATTTCACCATACTTTTCCCATTTTGCTGTATTGAAATTATATATACCTTTATGTTCATTTACTTCTATTGTAATCTTATCAGATACACCATATGCACCTGTAAGGTCGGTCTGTGCCTCACCCGATGCTTCACTCAGGAAATATTTTTTCAGATATTTCAGAACCTTTTCCGGAGCCAGAGTCTTATAATGATATCCCTCTTTATAGACATCAGTAGCATTCATCAAAGAATAATTCTTGCCATCCTTCGACTCGTACCAGGTTCCTGATATATCTATCTCATTCACAAAATCCATATAAAAAGAATTCTGTGGATCCTGATTCACCAGCTGCACATTTTTATAAACCTGCTCACCAGCTGCTGGTTCTTTAATCTCTATATTTATAGCTTTCCATGGTGATTTGGCAGTATAGTCATAAGCAGCTATCACACGATCATCAGAAAGAACCTGAATATACGCTGCCTCAGCCAGTTCAGATCCTCTGAATTTAAACTTATAAGCTTTATAGCCTGTAGGAAGTGTATATCCATTAGATGCTTTGACTACAACATGAACATAGTAAGTATCAGCAAATGTAAATTTCTCATTAAACTTTAACTTAGTATTATCACTAGTTTTAGACCAACAAATACCATGTTCGTATTCATCTTCATAATAGCTTGTATCAATGAATGCCTCTGTTGTTATAATCTTAAAATCATTATTATCGTAACTCGGATAACAACCATCAGCGGCTGCCGGAGTCCGAATAATCACTTCACTAAGTGTCCCACCAGCAGCCCAAGATTGTTTCATGGAAAAAACAGGCACTATTATGACCAAGAGAAATGCAAATAAAACAAGAGAAAATAAGCCTATGCATTTATTCCAATAATTTATTTTTTTACTACCAAAAACCTTGCTCATTATAAATCCTTTCTTCCTATATTCGTTCTATTAGCTGTTCAGTAGATACTTTGCTTATTATATTTTACCCTTTAAAAAAATCTTTTTCAATATATAACACCCCCTCGAAACCCACTAAAATAGGGCGTTTCTGGAAAAGTATCCATTGGATACCATTCAAAAAAAGAACCAGCCCTAAAGGATCATCTCTCTCCAGGCTGGTTCTTCCAGTCTTATAATCAGTATTCTCAAACTGTTATCTATTTGATTTTTACAGTCTTAGCCTGTCCCTTACCTTTAAAAAGTTTAGTATAAGCCTTCTTCTTTGCCTTTGGAACTTTGATTGTTGCTTTTTTATTGATACCCTTAAATGCACCAGCACCTACTTTAGTAATCTTTGTACTCTTAATAGTAACTGTCTTTAGTGAAGCGCATCCATTAAATGCATTAGCTCCAATATTTGTTACGTTGGTTCCTATTGTAACTGAGGTAAGTTTCTTCTGTCCTTTGAATGCATTTGGTCCTATTGCTGTGATCTTATATGTAATTCCGTTATATTTAACTGTTGTAGCGATAGTTACTTTCTTAAGATTCTTCTTTGCTGCTTTTGTAAGTGTAGCAGTACCTACTGTCTTTGAATTAGCAGAAGCCTTTGTTACCTTATATGTAAAACCAGCTACTGTAAATGACTCTCCCTTTTTAAGAGTCTTCTTTTTAGCCTGCTCATCAGCCTTCTTCTTAGCCTCTTCTTCGGCCTTTTTCTTTGCTTCTTCTTCAGCTTTCTTCTTAGCTTCAGCTTCAGCCTTTAATGTTGCAGTTGATTTAGCAGAAGACTTTGCACCAATCTTTTCAGCATAATCAGCAGCTGCCGAACCGTCAGTTGTCTTGATTTCAAGATCCTTAGAAGTATTCTTTACTACATCTTCTCCAATATTCTTTACAGAATCCGGGATAGTAATTTCTTTAAGACCTGAACAATTGTAGAATGCCTTATCTCCAATTGATACAGTTGAGTTTGGAATCTCAACCTTTGTGAGAGATGTACATCCAATAAATGCTTCATTTTCTATAGTATCAAGATTCTTGGATAAGCTTACAGTAGTAAGAGATGTATCTCCTGCAAAAGCTCCTATTCCTATTGTCTTAACAGTATCTCCAAGACTTACTTCCTTAACCTTTGTAAGATTATAAAATGCATTCTCTCCAATATTTGCACATCCAGCTTCTACTGTGATCTTTTCAGCACTCTTAGCTAAAGTATTCCATGGAGCATTCATGCCAGGATAATCGGCCATTTTTCCATTTCCTGTAATTACAAGTTCCTTGGCATCATCGTCATAATACCATTTAAGCTCAGTTTCATCTGTCACTCCACATCTTCCACCATTCTGGAATTCATACTCAAGCCCGTTTTCTTTTGCAAAATTGTAGAATTCTGAAGGAGCATAGAGATGATATATTGTTTTCTTGTTATTAACATCAAATGGGTTTGACTTTTGTATAAATCTTTTTGGAAGATATACTGTCTTTAATGGACATCCACTAAATGCATCACCTATGATAAATAAAGACCAATTGCTATCTTTGATATTTACATATTCAAGAGAAGAACAATTCTTAAAAGCTTCAAATCTGATGTATTCAGTACGACCTGGTAATTCCAGTTTTGTAATTGATGTACAACCTTCAAATGCATTTTCATCAATATACAGTGGCATATCTGTATTTTCAACAAATTTGACTTCTTTCAAACTGGTACAACCCTTAAAAGCATTATCTTCTATTCCGCACAAACAACCCGGAATTGTTATAGATTCAAGTGACGTGCACCCCTCAAATGCACTTTTCCATATAGTGGCATCATAGTTTTCTGGATTATAACTCTCAAAGTTAACTGTTTTTAAATGTGTACAATTTTTAAAAACATTATTATCAATATATTTTAATCCTGAAGGTATTTTAATGCTTTCAAGACCTGAGTTCTCAAATGCATTACTATCAATATATTTTACCGTATCAGGAATAGTAACAGATTCAAGATTTACACAATCCGCAAATGCATAATCACCAATCTGGGTTACTTTCCCAGTTATTACTATTTTTTTGATCTTATCTCGTCTTGTATTCCACGGATAATCCTCCTTTTTTTCAGAAGAAATATCACCC
This sequence comes from Eubacterium sp., assembly GCA_024687845.1. The sequence continues at coordinate 2,913 of JAILEL010000062.1, read as the reverse complement.
TTACCAATTATATTATTTGAAGCATTTTCATAAATTGAACCCGATTTTAATGTTATCTTAAGTTCACCAGTTGATTCTGTAAACGTATAATCCACATCTCCAATATCTCCAGAAATATCTTCTGCATGAACTTGAATGTCTGGAACTAACACCAAAGCCATAGCAGCCAGCATCAGAATCATTAAGATGCTAGATTTACCTTTCTCCCTTATACTCATTTTCTTTCTCCTTTCACCTATCAAGATCATTCGACCTGTTTTTGATGCTCTCATACTACATCAAAAGCGGATTTTTGTATATTATCCAATGGATACTTTTACATAAACCATCAATCTATACCTACTAGCAGATCTACCAACTCAGGCTCTTAAGTATATTGTCTCCCATTGTTCCCTCTGTTACATCTGTACGGACTATACCAATTGATATAGCCTTACCATCTGGAAGTTCTGCATAGTACTCTGTCCAGTCATAACCGATATATGAGTATGTTCTTCCTGCCATAGTAATTCCATTTATCTCTCTTGAATCTGTATCAGCAAGATTCTCGAAGCTATCAATATATGTATCCAGCTTTTCAGCACTATCCTTAAGTTCAACCTGAATGAATCCTGCACCAAAAGCCTCAACATCTTCTGATTCTACGATTTTAAGCTTCCCAGAATTATTCTTATATGACCACCCAGTTGGCAGGTCAAATGTCATCTTTATTGCGTCGTCTTTGCTGGCGAATGGATATACATCCTCAGTTACTGATGATGTTTCGGCATTTGAAGCGGCTTCCTTATTCTCTTCCTGAGCTGCACTCTCTAACTCACTGAGATACTTGTCAGCTGCTTCCTCACTTGAGAATCCACTTGAATTAAAAGATGAGATCATATACTTACCAGCTTCCTTTTCAGTAAAGTTGATGTATATAAAATGTGTATCATCCTCTGTAGATATCCATTTATAGTAACGCTTGTTGCCTGAATCACCTGAATCTTCCTTATCAAGCTTTCCGTCTACTCCAAATCTGTCCTTAACATCCTCATAAGTAAGCTGGAACGACATAGAACCCTTGATCTTATCAAGCCATACATAATCCTTCTGAACATCTTCTTCACTAAGAAGTCCATCACCATTTGGAACTTCAGCTGATGCACCATCTGTATCGCTGGCAGTATTTTCATCCTTAGCTTCCTCCGTAGTAGCTTCCGTTTCTGCTGCTTCAGTCGTTTCTGCCTCAGTAGCAGCTTCCGTTTCTGCCGCCTCAGTTGTTTCTGCTTCTGTTACTACGGCTTCTGTTACATCATTATTCGCATTGTCACTTCCACCACAAGCTGTTGTTGCAGCCACCATAATAGACATTGCAACAGCTATAGTCATCATTTTTCTTTTAGTAAGTTTTACATTTTTCCTCATTTTAATAACCTCACACTATTTTTTTGCTGACCAGTTATCGACCATCCGCGTTTATACACTATTACAGAATTTTTTAAATCGCAATACTAAAACGGCCATTTTCCTAAAAGTATCCAATGGATACCCATCAAAAAAAGAGGCAAACCAAGGTGTCTGCCTCTTAAAAATTCAACCTAATTCTTTTTATCATTATTTAAACCAGCTAATAGGCTGGCATATGCAATCAATCGTTTTCTCGTACTTTCAGGAAGACCTCTATAGCAATCTACCAGATAATCCTCATCTTCTGATAGCTTTTGAACTTCTATATTATCTAACGTCAAAAACTCTTCAGTCTCTGACAAAAGAGTCTCCGGTCTAATCTCAAGAGCTTTACATATAGACATTATCTTGTCAGCTCCTGGATTTGTACCTTTCTTTCTCCAGTCACTGATAGTTTTTGTAGAGATTCCAGTAAGTCTTGATAGTTCAGCCTGAGTTATCCCCTTATCTTCCATTATTTTGAATAATCTCGTACTAATCATCATACTATTGTCCCATTTTTATAATTATTCATGATCTAACCTTTGCAATTAAGGCTTCCTGTAATGTCTGAGAAAAATTAATATTCTTTTCTATTGCAGCTTTATTTAACCATGCTGGAATAGTTAATGTTTTCCTTACTGATTTTTCAAAGTGCTCCTTTGCATATTCATCTACATCTACAGAGATCATATTGACAAAAGCATCTTGAGTATCCGCGTCCAATGCTTTTGCAACATCTGAAAGTGATATATCCTTTAATCCTGAAGCATTTGGAATCTGCTCCCCATCTTTATTCAAACTATATATATATCCTGCCAGACATTCAACTGCCATATTAAATGCCTCTCTCTCATCCTTACCACAGGTTGCTAACCAGTTAAGGTCAGGAAAAACGACAGAATAACCATTTTCTTCTTTAAAAAAACATGCTGGATATATTGATAACATATGGAACCTCCCCGTTTATTACACAAAATATACTTACATTCAATTCTACTCAAGCCCTGCCTGTTTTCTTATAGACTTTTCAACTATTTTACTTAATTCCTTACTATGAAATGGAATAGTAACCTTTCCTTTTTTTACTGGATGTACATAATGTCTATGCGAACCTTCCTGACTCTTAAATATCCAACCATCCTCAAGAATTTCTCTCTCCATTTCTCTAGGTCTCTTAGGCATATCTCTACTCCTTTCATTATATATTTTTATACGTGTTATGTCAATGCATATATTATTTACACGTATTAACTAATTAATATATCTTTATATTTCGCGATTTCTTTGGGAAAATATGAATCAGTGTGCAGTATTATTATCCGTATATACAGATATTATCACAACTCTTATTCTGTATCAACAATAATTGATTACAATAAAAAACCAGCCCAGAAGGATTCTTTCCCTCTAGGCTGGTTCTTCCAGTTTTATAATCAGTATTCTCAAATAGTTATCTAACTATTTGATCTTTACAGTCTTCGCCTG
>JAILEL010000061.1 GCA_024687845.1 Eubacterium sp. | reverse complement strand
TGCAAGGGATGTAAACGGGATGGATTCATGGAGCTGTCTTGGTGTAAAGACGCAGAATGGTGTGAGGTTCGCAGATGTGGGATAGATAATAATTTAAACGGCTGTTACGAGTGTGAACCTGCAAAATGTCGAAAGGGTCTATATGCAGAAAAGATCAAGGCACGTGCGTTTGCTGAATTTGCTCGGAGGTATGGTGTTGAAGAACTTTTGGATTGCCTTGAACGAAATGAACAGGCGGGTATCGTTTATCATCGTGAAGGAATTATGGGAGACTATGATGAATTCGATGATTTAGAGGAACTTATTACTTATATCAGGACAGGAAAAAGGTAACTTCTGATTTGTCGGGTTGACTGGGGAATAAGAAAAATGATCAGAGAAGTCACAAGGGACGATATTCCCGTATGTGTAGATATTATAAGAAAGAGCTTCAAAACTGTAGCTGATGAATTTGGATTTACGATAGATAACGCTCCAAGATTCACGGCATTTGCAACTACAGAAGAGCGTTTGTATTTGCAAATGGATAATGAGCCGCGTCTGATGTTTGTATATGAACAAAATGGTGTTATATGCGGATACTACTCTTTGCTGATGCAGGAAAATAATGAATGTGAGCTCAATAATCTTGCAGTCCTTCCTGAATATAGGCATAGCGGATTTGGTAAGAGATTATTGGAGCATGCATATGAAACTGCAGGAAAACAAGGATGCAAACTCATAAACATAGGAATTGTTGAAGAAAATATACGGCTTAGGAAATGGTATGAACAGAACGGAGCTGTACATACCGGAACTAAAAAATTTGATTTCTTTCCGTTTACGTGCGGATATATGGTAAAAGAATTATAAGGTGCTATTGGATGATTCAATGGTAGGTTATCCCGGAAGATAATTAACTGTTTCCAAGAATTGCCTTAATTTTAGCCGTTTATAGGCACTTTCAGTTATCAAATTATATCATTTTCCCTTGTATTTTCCCTTATGGGAATTTTACAAGGGAAAGTTTTTATATAGGGGTATGGAATTTTCTATAAGTTCCCATTTACCACTTTATCCATGAGTCTGGCAGAGCTGCGCTTTGCTTCTCTGGATGCATGTGCATATATGTTCATTGTGGTTCTTATATCAGAGTGTCCAAGCAGTTCCTGTACTTCCTTAGGCTGAGCACCATTTAATAGAAGATTGGTTGTATAAGAGTGTCTCAGTAAGTGGAAGTGAAAGCCGGCAAGTCCTGGGATTTTCCTTGAAGCCCTTCTGCAAGCACAGTCTATACCACTGTTTGTTAAGTGGGAACCATCGTCCTTGGTACATACAAGGTCTATCTCTGTAAACCCGTCCGGTACTTTTTCATCAGCCCTAAAACTGACCATATCGTAATATGTTCTGTTCTTTTCTATGCTTTCATAATAGTAGTTCCGGCTGAAGAGCTGACCATACTTAAGTCTATTTTTTAATTGATCAGTTTTTGCCTTTTTAAGTATTCCGGTTAGTACATCGCCAAAGTCAACCACTCTGATTTTACTTCTTTTTGTTGGTCCTATCTCAAATTTACGTCTTACTGATTTGTAGGAAATGCTTCTCTTTACAGTGAGATATTGTTCATCCAGATTTATGTCCTGCCATGTGAGCCCACACACTTCGCCAAGTCTCAGACCGGTAAAATATGATATCTGTACCGGGAGAACTATAGAAGGGTGGTGCTTCTTAAGATACTCAATAAGTTCAGTGAACTTCTCGTATGTCAGGTAAGTGGCTGATTCATTCGGAGATACACTTTCCTCGAAAATATTAGCGGTATCATTCCTGTTATGGCGAGTGACATACTGCATTGGATTATCTGTAAGATACCTCTTTGGGAAAACTGCAAACTTAAATGCATGATTCAAAACGGAGGTATAAGATGTTACTGCATCTTTCACATACCCTTTTGATTTGAAATCACCACATTCTCCACCGAAAGTCAGCAGATCAACAAGCTCCTGAAGATGTTCTGAAGTTATAGTCTTAAGCTTTCTTTTCCCTAATGGATGTTTTTTTAATCTGCTTGCTAAATACTGGTAGTGATGAACAGTTCCATTACTGAGTGTTCCGGTTTTCAGATCTTCCTCAACCCATTTGTCGAGAAGTTCAGCGAAGGTTATATTATCCGCTTTTGCAATGAATTTCTTTTTTTCATAATT
>JAILEL010000060.1 GCA_024687845.1 Eubacterium sp. | reverse complement strand
ACCATGAGTGTGGAATATGCAAAATATGTAAGGATGAAGGCTGCTTTGAACTTGCAAAGTATCTGTGTCAGTTAGACTTTATGATGGCAGATTTAATGAATGCAAAACTTGTACGAACAACAACTATAGCAGAAGGTGGAGATTTGTGCGATTTCAGATATAGTTTGAATAAATAAATATTATTACGAGGTTGATAAAATGAGCTTTACAGATAATTTTGGAAATCCAAAAGGATTATTAGGAAGAATGATGCTCGTGAGCATGGACAAGGAACATTTGCCAATGGCACAGTGGGCATTTACAAAATTCAGTATACCCGTGAAAGCGGATATTCTCGATATTGGCTGCGGAGGTGGCTATAACATAAAAAGAATGCTTTCAAAATGTAGAGAAGGAAAAATCGTAGGCTATGATGTTTCTGATGAAAGTGTAAAGAAGGCAAAAAAAGTAAATAAAGGAGAAAGCCGGGTAAAGATAATAAAAGGCAGTGTTGAGAAGATGCCGTTCAAGAAAGATGTATTTGATTTGGTTACAGCTTTCGAAACCGTATTTTTTTGGCCGGATATTGAAGAAAATCTCAAAGAGGTATATAGAGTAGTAAAGCCAGATGGTCAGTTTGTTATTATCAATAATTATGGTGATCCTAAAATTGACTGGGAGAAAAAAGTTCCATGTATGAAGAGATATACAGCTGAAGAAATAAAGGGTTTTATGGAAAATTTCGGATTTAAAAATGTTGTAATATCAAAGAAAGAAAATTTGTTCTGCATAAAAGGAACAAAATAAGGATAAATTATGTTAAAACTTTTTATGATAATAGCTTGTATATGATATAAGTTGTGGAGTAAAAGATTATCTTATTGATCATCCTAAGGCGGCGGTTATAAATCTCGGGTGTGGACTTGATGACACCTTTCGCAAGTGTGATAATGGAACCTGTTATGGTTATAATATTGATATGCCAGATGTTATTGCGATTCGTAATGATATTCTTCAGGAAAGAGATAGAGAAAAGAATTTGGCCTGTAATCTAAATGACTTCAAATGGATGGATGAAATCGATGCTGATAACGGAGTTATATTTTTTGCTACAGGCGTGTTCTATTATTTCAAAATAGAAGATGTTAAGAAATTATTCTGTGAGTTGGCAAAAAGATTTCCTGGCGGAATATTGGTTTTTGATTCCTGTAATAAGAGAGGAGCCAAAATGATGACCAAAACATGGCTGAAAGAGGCAGGAATAAAAGATGTTCAGGCATTTTTTTCTCTTGAAAACGAAAAAGAGTTACTTAATTGGAGCAATGATTTTAAAAATATTACATCAAAAAGCTATATGAGAGGATACAGAGATATTTATAATCATGTAAGTGGAATTCATAAGTTGATGATTAGGTTCTGCGATAGTTTTGTAAAAATGCTTATTGTGAAAATACAGTTTTAAAAAGGAAAAAGATGAGTAAAATATTATCTTCTGCACATGTACATACAACTTTCTGTGATGGAAAGACAACAGCTAGCGATATGGCTCGTACAGCTTATGAAATGGGATTCGTTTCACTGGGATTTACTTCGCATGCTGCGCAGACTTTTGCTCCTGCACATTGTATTGATCCTTTATAGACTCAAAAAAGACGGAATACATTTTTGTAATAAGATGTTTAGAAATATCGGTCATGCAGAACTGATACATAAGAATCCAAAAGCGCTAATAAGATTAATTGATAAAGCATTCAATGGGAAAATATCAAGTTGAAGAATTAAAATATACAAATAGTATCGACCTGGTCAAAACGACCAGGTTTTTTCTATAGAGGAGAGGACTAAAAAATATTAGATATATTTTTCTTGATTTGCCCTATCAACCTATAGTATAATAGGGTGAAAAAAGGGAGGCAATAATTATGATTTCTTCAAAAGGGCGTTATGCACTTAGAGTAATGTTAGATTTGGCTGTGTTTGAAAAGAAAAGTGAGGGATATTCACCTCTAAAGGATATAGCCGAAAGACAGGATATTTCGATAAAATATCTGGAAGTTATTATGAAGGATATGGTGAGATATGAGCTGGTAGTAGGAATCAGTGGGAAAGGTGGAGGCTACAAGCTGACAAAGAGACCGGAAGAGTATAATGTGGGAGAGATTTTAGAAAAACTTGAGGGCCCTCTTGCTCCAGTATCATGCCTAAAAGACAAGGGGTTTGATTGTCCTAGAAATAACATTTGTAACACGCTCCCTATGTGGCGCGAATATAATGAAATGGTACACGATTTCTTTTATAGCAGACAATTAAGTGATTTAATGTAGTACATTCAATTAAGATATTTAACATTGAACTTGACAAATAACATGATTTTTAGTAATCTACGTTAGCGAACAATGATAACTTATGTTAAAGAGATTATTATATGCCGAGAGATAAGACATTAAGCCATATAAAAGTGAACAGAGCTATAAAAGAGGAGTTCCTGGAAAAAGGATTTGAAGCAGCATCAATTCGAAGCATTGGAGCGCGGGCAGGAATGACATCTGCTGGTTTATATAGACATTATGCTGATAAAGAGGCAATGTATTCGGCAATGGTTGATCCGTTGATTGAGGAAATGCGGAAATGGACTCGTAGACATACTGAAAAAAAGTATAGTCTTATTGACAAAAATGCAGGTGGGGTAGATCTTTTTGGAGAATCCTTTGTGGATTTAATAAGAGAGGTGATACTTCCCAGAAGAGATGAGTTCATACTATTAATGACTTGTTCTGCAGGTACTAAATACGAGAATTTCATTCATGAATATGTTCAGAGTAATCAAAAAGAATTTCTCGAAGCTATAAGATATTTAAAGGATAATGGATATCCTACCATTGATGTTGATGAGGAGGAAGTACATATGCTGCTTTCAGCATATCTGACTGCATGTTTTGAACCAATCATTCATGGAGTTGATGAATCAAAAATTGATAAATACTTAAATACCATACAGGAATTTTTTATGCCAGGATGGCTGAAGATTATGGGATTAAATTAAAGAGCCGCAAGGCTCTTTTTTAATGTCGTTAGTTATCGATATGCGGTTAGTGATAACTAATGATAAGTAACTATATTTAATTTGTGGGCGAATGTTTTTGAATCTATTAGTTATATGGATGACTAAAAGATTAGGACAGATACAAAGAAAGCAGTAGGAGGGAGAAAATTTGGGTAAAACACCAAAATTTGATCATATGAAATTGATCGGACAGTATGCCGGCGGGCATAAAAAACTCATTACACTTGGCCGGTTTTTAGCCGGTGTGAGTGCGGTAATAGTACTGATACCATACTATGATCTGTGGAAGATCATAAGTATTGCGGTAAATGGAGAGGACTTGGGACAGATCAACAGATATGCATGGCAGGCGGTCATACTTACTGTGGCATCTTTGCTTATTTATATAGCTGCACTCCTATGCACGCATATAGCAGCATTTAGAGTTCAGGCGAATATGAGAAGTTCTCTTATGAGGAGGATAATTACACTTCCTCTGGGAGTATTTGATGAAGATGGTACAGGAAAAATCAGACGTATAGTAAATGATTCGACTGCGGCCACTGAAACATTTATCGCTCATCAGCTTCCTGATAAAACTGTTGCAACAGTTACGCCTATAGGGCTTCTGGTTTTAATATTTGCATTTAACTGGAAAATGGGACTGTTTTGCATGATTCCGGCGGTTTTAGGATTTGCATTCATGATGTCTATGATGGGCAAGGGAATGCAGGAGAAAATGGCCGAGTATCAGAATGCTTTGGAAACCATGAGCAGCGAGGCGACAGAGTATGTCAGAGGTGTTCCAGTGGTTAAAACCTTTGGTCAGACTATACATTCATTTAAGAGATTTAAGGAAAATATAGATGGCTTCGGCAAATGGGCTACCGATTACACACTTATGTTGAGATTTCCGATGACAGCATTTATGACATGCATTAATGCAATATTTGTATTTATTGTAATCGCGGCTTTTTCCATTACAAAGGATGGGACGACTGCGGGAGATATTCTTAATGTTATGTACTACATAATTGTGACGCCACTTATTACCGTTGCGCTTACAAAGGTGGCTTATTCTGGCGAGGCAGAGATGACGCTTATAGATGCACTTAAGAGAGTAGAGTCTATCATGGAAATAGAACCACTTTCAAATAATAAGGATGGTAGAATTCCTGCGGATCACGGAGTAGAGCTTAAAAATGTAACATACAGATATAAAGATGCAACAAGGGATGCAGTTCAAAATGTATCGATGAAGATAGCCTCCGGAGAACATGTGGCTCTTGTAGGACCGTCAGGCTCAGGAAAAACAACACTCGCTGAGCTGATGGTAAGATTTTTCGATGTAAGTGACGGAGAGATACAGATCGGAGGGGTGAATGTTAAGGATATTTCATCGGCTGAATTGATGAAACAAGTGTCCTTCGTTTTTCAGGATAGTAGGCTCATAAAGAAGTCTATCCTGGAAAATGTTCGAATGGCCAGACAGGATGCAACGGAGCAGGAAGTGATGAATGCTCTGGAAAAGGCTCAATGTATGGACATTATAGAGAAGCTTCCTAATGGAATTCACACCGTAATAGGAGAAAAAGGAACCTATCTTTCTGGGGGGGAACAGCAGAGGATTACCATAGCAAGAGCTGTTCTAAAGGATGCCCCAATACTTATTTTGGATGAAGCTACAGCGTTTGCGGATCCGGATAACGAGTCAAGAGTACAGGCTGCTTTTGAGGAGTTATCAAAAGGAAGAACACTTATTATGATTGCACATAGACTTAGCACTGTTATGAATGCTGACAGAATATTTGTTATGGATGACGGAAAATGTGTCGAAAGCGGAAATCATGATGAACTCATGAATAGAAATGGACTTTACAGACGCATGTTTGATGAATATTCAAGATCAATCGAATGGAAGGTGGGTGCGTAAGATGATAGATAAATTACAACATAAATATGCCCTATCCAGACAGGGCGCAGTAGATATGATCAAGGCATGTGTATGTGTGACAGTAACAAATATAGTTCTTATGATGTCGGCCGGAATTCTTTATTCTCTGATCAAGGACCTTTTGGAGGGAACGCTTTCAAAAGACCGGATTCCGTTTTATGTGATCGGTTCAACAGTAATTATATTCCTGATAGCATTAACCAACTTCATACAGTACAATGCTACATTTCTAACAACCTATAGAGAAAGCGGTGTCAGGAGAACGACAATCGCAGAAAAACTGAGGAAGCTTCCTCTTTCGTATTTTGGGAAGAAGAATATAGCGGATCTTACAACTAATATCATGGGTGATTGTGCTCAGATTGAAACAGCATCCAGTCACTGGATTCCCGAACTGATAGGCGCGATAATCTCAGTGTTTCTTGTGGGAGTAAGTTTGTTCTTTGTATTTGATTGGAGAATGGTTCTTGCAAGCTTCTGGGTGATCCCTGTTGCATTCATCATTATTATCAGCTGTTCAGGTGCAGAGAAAGCAGCTGTTCGTAAAAATTCTGAGATAAAGCTTAACATGTCTGACGGTATACAGGAATGTCTGGAGTCCATCAGGGATCTTAGAGCTAATAATGCAGAAGACAGATACATGGAAGAGTTGGAAACAAAAATAAGAAAAGTTGAAAAACAGGAACTTTTCACTGAACTTAAGATGGCTGTATATGTTAATTCGTCAGCAATCATTTTAAAAATAGGTATTGGTACTACCGCTGTTGTAGGTGGTGCTCTTTTCGCAAAAGGAGAAATATCTCTACTGACATTTTTTATGTTCCTTATGCTGGTTGCAAGACTCTATGATCCGATGCAGATAACACTTCAAAATTTTGCAGCAATAATTGCGACAGGAATACAATGCGAGAGACTTGATGAGGTTCTATCTACAAAGCCTCAGACAGGGGTAGATGTGATGAATAACAGTGGCTATGATATTGTTTTTGATCATGTTGGTTTCAAATATTCTGAGGATGAGGATGTACTGAAAGATGTAAGTTTTACTGCAAAACAGGGAGAGGTTACGGCACTTATTGGTCCTTCTGGTGGAGGAAAAACAACTATATCGAGGCTTGCTGCAAGATTCTGGGATGTGAATGAAGGATCGATTACTTTGGGAGGAGAAGACATTTCTAAGATTGATCCGGAAACACTGTTAAGGAATTATTCAATCGTTTTTCAGGATGTAACGCTTTTTAATAACTCAGTCATGGAAAATATACGTATAGGGAAAAATGGAGCGACTGATGAAGAAGTTTTAGAGGCAGCAAGACTGGCAAATTGTGAAGAGTTTGTAAAACTTCTTCCGGAAAAGTATGACACCTATATAGGAGAAAATGGAAGTGAGCTTTCCGGAGGCGAGAGGCAGAGAATATCTATAGCTAGGGCGTTTTTAAAGGATGCTCCGATTATACTTCTGGATGAAGCGACAGCATCTCTTGATGCAGAAAATGAAACTGCAATTCAGGAAGCATTATCGAGACTCATAAAGAATAAGACAGTAATGATCATCGCTCACAGGATGAGAACAATTGCAAGTGCAGACAATATTGTGGTTCTGAAGGATGGAGTTGTTGCAGAACAGGGAAGTCCAGAAAAGCTCAATGGATATGACAGTATCTATAGTCGTATGAAGAAGCAGCAGATGATATCCCAGAACTGGAGAATGTGATCTGTATATAGATTTCATTACTGAGGACATGTTATTTTGAGCGTTTGCGAAAAAATATAAAAAAACAGAAGGGAAATAAAAATGGAAAGTAATAAATTAAATGCAAAGGATTTGATAAATGTAGGTATATATACTGCCATATGTGCAGTATTAGTTTGTGCAGTGGCAATGACCGGGATAATTCCGATAATGATGGTGCTGTTGATAGTATTTGTGCCATTGCTTACAGGAATACCTTATATGATGTTTCTTACAAAGGTTAATAAGTTTGGAATGATACTTCTCATGAATATTATTTTGGGTGTTTTTATGTGGGTAACAGGAATGAGTTATTATGCGCTGATAGTTGGAACTATATCGGGACTTGCTGCTGAATTTATTTATCGATCAGGTGATTATAAAAGCAAGTGGAAAGGAATAATTGCATTTGCAGTTTCAGGTCTTTATTGTTGGGCTAATTATTTCGGTATCTTCTTTAATGCTGATGCATATTTCTCCACCAGACAGAATTTTGGACAGGAGTATATAGATTCTGTTACAAAGATGCTTCCAATCTGGATGTGTCCAGTACTTTTTATTGTTGATATAGTTTGTGGAATAATTGGTGGATGGATTGGAACGAAGGTACTTAGAAAACATTTTGAAAAGGCAGGTATAGCCTAATTATGGAATACAAGTTAGATAGAAATGTTCATTCTCTATTAGATCCTAGAACAAAGCTGCTGCTTCTTTTTACAAGCTCAGTATTTGTTGTTGGTAATGCAGGAGAGGCTTGGATGATAGTGTTCTACTGGATTCTTGTTCTCCTTCCAGTTCTACTTCTCCTTGCAGAGAGGGAGTGGAAGATAGGAATCATAGCAATAGTAATCTATATTGGAAGCTACTTTGCACAAATGGCTCTTCAGCATGAACTAAATGCAGTAGAATCTATGTTGGCATTATCGTTGTATATAATTACAAAGATATTACCAACTGTCATTTTGGCAAGATATATTGTGAAGAGCACAAAGGTGTCGGAGTTTCTTGCAGCTATGAATAGGATGCATGTAACAGACAAACTTACTATTCCTATCAGTGTAATCTTTAGATTTTTTCCTACAGTTGTTGAAGAGTCGGGGGCTATCAATGATGCAATGCGTATGAGAGGAATTGAGATGGGAGCTAATAAGGCAACTGAAGCAGTAGAATATAGAATGGTTCCTCTTATAGCTTCATGTTCCATCATAGGCGAAGAACTCTCGGCAGCTGCAATGACTAGAGGATTGGATGTAGGTAAGAAAAGAAGCTGCATATGGAGTATAAGATTTAGATTGGCGGACTGGATAATAATTGGCTTTTGTCTTACATGTTTCATATGGTGGGGGATTGGTAGGTTTTATATATGATAAGATTTGATAATGTATCATTTGAATATGCGAAAGGTCAAAAAAGCCTTAAGAACATTGATCTTGAAATAAACAAGGGAGAAATTGTTCTTGTATGCGGTCCGTCTGGATGTGGCAAGTCGACTCTCGTAAGATGTGTTAATGGACTTATTCCACATTTTTATGATGGAGATTTGACAGGTTCTGTTTTAGTGAATGAAGTTGATATTGCCAAGACTACTCTAAGAAAGATTTCTAAGAATGTAGGTACTGTATTTCAAAATCCAAGAAGTCAGTTCTTTAATGTTGATACTACAAGTGAAGTTGCTTTTGGATGTGAGAACCTTGGTATTGAACCTGATGAGATAGAGCAGAGAATTAATACTGTAGTAAACAGACATGATTTAAGGAATCTCATGGATAGAAGTATCTTCAAATTGTCAGGTGGAGAGAAGCAGAAGATAGCATGTGCAAGTATTGCGGTAGAACCTGTGGAAGTGATCATCCTTGATGAACCATCAGCGAATCTGGATTATAAAGGAATCTGTGAGCTATGCAGGATGATCGAGGTATGGAAAGAAGAAAAAAAGACGATTCTTATAGCGGAACATCGTATAGCGTATCTTTTTCCTTATATAAGTAGGGCTCTTCTGATGGATGAAGGAAGAGTTATAAAGGAATTTACTCCGGATGAACTAGAAACAATTTCGGAAGATGAACTACATAGACTGGGACTAAGAGCTGCAACTGCACAGAGTCCATTGGAAGTATGTTTTATAAATGATGTTGAACAGAATAAAAAACAAATAGATGAGTCGAATAAATATATATTGTCAAATATGAAATTTGCTTATAAAGGTGAAAAACCTGTGTTTGATATTCCGCAGATGGAAATACCAGTAGGCGAGATAGTGGCGATAGTTGGAACCAATGGAATGGGAAAATCAACATTTTTAAGATGTCTATGTGGCATGGAGAGAAAATGTAAAGCAACCCTTAAGGTAGGAGATGAAATCTGGAAGAATAAAAAGAGAAGGCAAGGCATATATATGGTAATGCAGGATGTGAACCATCAACTCTTTACTGACAGCGTTCTTGAAGAAGTGATGATTTCTCAGGTTCAGTCAGATGAAGGGGAAGCATGTGAAATTCTGAAATCCCTTGATCTTCTGGAATATGCTGATAAACATCCACTTGCTTTATCTGGTGGACAGAAGCAGAGAGTGGCAGTTGCATCTGCGGTTGCTTCTGGAAGAGATATTATATTATTTGATGAACCTACAAGTGGGTTAGATTATTATCATATGCTTCAAGTCTCTGAACTACTGAAAAAACTTCAGCAAAGTGGAAAGACGCTGATTATAGTCACCCATGATAATGAACTGATTAAACAGGTATGTACATATGTGATTGATTTTGAGAGATTGAAGTTGCCCTCAAATGCTTTGGCAGTGATATGAAAAAGTTTATGTTATTATTGTATATACTAAGAAAAGAATTGACAAAACAACTGACAAGATTTAATATATAACACAGTTATATAACGCGGTTATATAACTGTGTTATTTTTTTGCAATAAAGGAACAGAGACTATGAAAGATAAGGAAGCTACAAGACAGAGAATACTGGAAATGGGTAAGAAAGCCTTTATAGAAAAGGGCTATGAAGGGGCATATCTACGTGATATTGCTAAGGACGCCGGTGTTACAACAGGTGCATTTTACGGCCATTACAAGGATAAGGATGCATTGTTTGTTGATCTGGTCAGACCTGTTCTTGATGGACTGAAAGAGGAACTGTCTAAGATACAACAGGAGTATCAGGTGATAGACAACAAAGTTCTTAAAAAGAATCCGATGATCCTGCTTTCGGCTGATGATGTGATTGATTATGTATATGACCATCTGGATGAAGTGATGTTAATACTTAAGTCTGCTGATAAAACATCCCTTGTGAATTGGCAAGAAGAACTATTTAAAGAGGGAGTAGCGGAGGCTGAAGAGTATCAACGCAAATGGAAGGAAGCAGGTATTTTACGTGATGAGCTTGATGCGGAGTTTATCTCGATTATTACTGCTTCGTATTTCAAGAATATTATTGAAGCGGTTTCCAGGGGCTTTGACAGAGATAAGACTAAGAAATTTGTAAATCTGCTGTCTATCTATCACACAGGTGGATTGCAGACTTTGGCAAGGCAACAGAAATAAAGAGCAGGTTTAGGAGCTATAAAAAGATAGGGGATTCGATATATGTTAATAACTATTTTGCTCTCAATAATGATGATGGCAGGTTTGTTTCTGCTTCTGTGGGGAGGCGTTGGATTTATACAGGATAAAAGGTTTATGTCTTCGGCTCCAAAAGAAGCACTGGAGGTTACTCCTGATAGAATGCCGGAACGATTTAAGGGGTAGTATGCTGTAGGATATGTAATAGTTGTAATTGCATTTGCCCTTATGGGCGGAGCCATGGTGATAGGGGCTTGGAACGGAATAAAAACAGATTTCAGTTTTTGGCAGTTCTTTATAAGATTTATGATTATGCTACTTGCTCTTAAGGCGTATGATGTTATCTTCTTTGACTGGGTGCTCCTCTGTAATCAGGGCTTTGGCTTCTTCACACATTACTATCCACAGGTTAAAGAAATATATAGTCCGAAGCTTTTTGGATACAATAAAAAGACTCATATTACCCGTGTGATATGTTTCTTTCCGGCCTGTGCCTTGATGTCATGGATATGTACATTACTTTGATTTGAGGAAGGAAGCTACAAATGTTACTTAGTTTACTATATGGTCTTATAGGAATATTATTACTTACTGCGTTTTGTCTTGCAGGTGCATTTCTTGTACCTCAGGATGCATACTGGTTTATGACTCCCAGTGCTGTAGAACTTTTGGAAAAATATGGCATTCCCAGAGAATTAAAACTTAAAGATAAAATTATCATTGGTACACTTATGCTTATAGTTGGAGCGGGTTATATCGCAACAATCATAATTGCTGGGAAGCAGGGAATCGATTCAGGAATGAATTTCTGGCAACTTAGTCTCAGGTTCGTAATAATATTCTGGATGACGTCAATCTTTGATGCAGTAGTTCTGGATTGGTGGATGTTTACCAAGACGGATATATTCGGAATCCTTATCAATACAAAGACAGGAAAAACTCCGGATGTAATGAGAGTAGATCCTCAGTGGGATGGATATGAAATCCATAAGCTAATAGTCGAGGTTGTTATATCAGTGATAGTTGCATTAATATTTATAAAAGTGTGTTGAGCTGGTCCAAACGGCCAGGTTTATTATCTATCCAGATTAAGGAAATGGAGGATAGATAATGAGAGATTTAAGCTTACTTACTTGGAGAGAAGTAAAGGAAATTAACAAAAGAAAAAGTATTGTATTTACTGGGCATGTGATCAGATGATAGAAGCATTTACGAAATGGGAAGAGCGCCCTATGGCATGTAGTATGGATATATGCTGTACAAAGGATGGAAGAACACTACTTGTTGAGATGAATGATGCTTATGCACTTGGTTGTTATGGATTAAGTAGCGTAATGTATGCAAGGTTTATCTCTGCCAGGTGGAGTCAGCTTCTCGGAGTAGAGGATGAATATCATTTTTAGGAGCGTTTGCTCCTATCCTGCAGACGTGGCGTAATGGATTAGCGCATCGGATTTCTAATCCGACGGTTAAGGGTTCGAGTCCCTTCACATCTACTTAAAAGATATACTTCAGGTATACTTTACAAATAAAAATATCGTGTTATAATCGAACCATAAAATCTTTGAAAGGAAATAAAAGCAATGAACACATTTATAAACTTATATCTGCATAGTGAATATTCGCTCCATAGTCTCGAATCAGAATCAGACAATGGAATATTTGTTATGCGCTGAAGATATAAGTGGAAAATGAAAGCTAAATGATATAAATCCGCTTATGCTTAGTGCATAGGCGGTATTTTTTATAGGTTAAGTCTATGGAGATACTGCGAAAAAGTAGTGTCTCCTTTTTATTTTATATATGCCTGTGTGATGGAAATGGTATACATAGCGGTCTTAGAAACCGTGGCGAAAGCATGAGGGTTCAAGTCCCTCCGCAGGTACTAAATAAGCCCTCGTAGCAGAATTGGAATATGCATCGGATTTAAGCTCCGTGGTTTGTGAGTTCAAGTCTCACCGAGGGTATCGAATGAATAATTTTAAAAGGAAAGGAAGTGGAGAGGATGATTACAGTAAATATGGCAGCGACTGGAGCTAACATCAAAAATATGATGAAGGCTCGTAATATAAAGGTTAAAGATGTTCAGGCGGTATGTGGTTTTGGTACACCGCAGGCAATCTTCAAGTGGATGCGTGGTGACTGTATGCCTACTATCGATAATATGATCATCATAGCTGATATGTTTGGCTGCAAAATGGATGACATAGTAGTTGTAGATAAATAGATATCTTGCAGACGATTGTAAGATATCTTACTAATGGCGGATTCGTCTAATAGGTTAGGACGTTAGCCTCTCAAGCTGGAAATGTTGATTTCGAGGTCTCACTGCGTTCGGTCAGGCTCGAGCATATCTCAAGCCGAATTGACTAAAAACAGTCCACTGGACTGTTTTCTATACGACAATTCCTCACATCCGTCAATTATCTGGTTCCATCGAATAAATGGCTAGTTCACCGGGCTTTCAATCCGGAAATGCTGGGTTCGAGTCCCGCTGGGATCACTGTGGCTTTCGTACAAAGGCAGTACCTCAGATTGTGGATCTGAAGATATGGGTTCGATTCCCATAGGTCACATTTATATTTTTTCTACTGTTATATATAGTAGAATGGGCGGATATACCGTAATTGGAAGCGGGTCTGACTGTAAATCAGGTATCTTAGGATTCTGCTGGTTCAAATCCAGATGCAGGCGCTATTAATATTGGGGATGCGGACGAAGTCCAAAAGTCGGAAGATATAGCAATAGTAGTTGTTTTTGGATGCTGTGCAGTAGAGTATTTTCTTAAGTGGAAAAAAGAGAAAAAGGTAG
>JAILEL010000052.1 GCA_024687845.1 Eubacterium sp. | reverse complement strand
ATCTTCTTCACTGAACTTAGCCGTCAGCATAATGATAGGAACATCCGTTTTCTTTCTGATTAGTTCACAAAGTGTAAATCCATCTATCTTAGGAAGCATTATATCAAGGATTATAAGGTCGAACTCCCTTTCCTCCATACTATCAAAAGCCTCCAGTCCATCATTTGCCGTTGTAACTGCAAAACCGGCATTTGAAAGAAAATTAACCAAAAGCTCCTGATAATCTTCATTATCCTCTACTACAAGAATCTGATTCATATTCTGCCCTTCTATTCATATATTTATTTACACTGTTACTATTCACGGTTAACTCAGAATAGTAACCTAACATTCTGAATCATTATCACAATCTTGAATGTTTATGTCAATATAAAAAGAGTGTCGAAGCTCCCGGCACTCTCTTCACAAGGTACTTACTATCCCAACTACTTATCCCAGATTTCCGTAGGATTCACTTCGTAATATACTATCATAGCATCATATAAATTGCTTGGTACATAATTAATTGAATGCGCCATAGGAAGTATCTTTGTGAGTATATTATAGCCTTCGCCAACAGATCCCATTTTCATCCTATGATTTACTACCTTTCCAAGCTTGCTACTAGAATCAACCTTTCCAAAATCCACATAATACTTATCTTCACTCATACCCTTTACCTGATATGCAAGCTTGTCTTTTGAGCATAATCTCGCTACCATTCTTCCATCTTTTCCAGGAACATTATCATTAGTATAATAATAATCTGTTCCTATAGCAAAATATGTAGCTCCATATTCTTCATTTAGAAATACACCCAGAAATGTAGCTGGCGAAGAATACCCCTGTGTCATATGTCCATTATGACTAGCCAGCATCAGTTCACTGCTAAAATCCCTTTCTTCGACCTCAAGTGTCCAATCAACGAACTCTTTCATCTTTGTATCTCTAAACTTATTTGAATAATTCTGCTTTTCCAGAAGTTCCATATAACACTTTATTGCAACCGTTGCCTGATACCCAATCTCTACCTGATGCAGTCCTGCCTTTTCTACGTATGCATCTTTATTTGCCTCAATATCAGAGCCTATTTCATCCATAAGACTTATGATGTTATCATATTCATCAGGATTATAAGCATCATCCTCAGTACCAAGAAGTGCATCCATTCTATCTGAATAGTCCTTATATTTTGCCTCATCCAGTTCCTGATATAATTCCTTGATTATCTGGATATTCCATATATCTGACTGAACATCCATACCGTAAAGTCGGACCTTCTGATCTTCATCAGCAGTCATATTGTAATCATGCATCCACTGGATCAGTTCACACATTTCATTAGTCCTGTAAATCCTGTATCCAAGCTTTCTTGTAACTTCTTCTGCGGTTCCCTCGCCACCCTGAATATATTTATTCGCAAGTGCACATCCACCAAAATCACCTTCCAGGATAAGAGCTCTTACATTTGTTTTCTCAACTAGGGTCTGAAACACCTCCAGTTTTAGTTCCTGAAATTCCTTATTACCATGAGTTGCTTCTCCGAGCGCAACAATTCTGGTTCCTTCCGGAATCTCAATATTATCAACTGTTGTTGCCACCTTATCAAAGTCTTTAATCTTTCCCGGCCTCTTAAAGATAAATACTAAAATAAGCGTCACTACTACCGCTATTACAATTATTGGGATTACAATTTTCTTTTTTTTAGTCACTTTTTTTTCAGTCATTTTTTCCTCCATTATGATTTGGGAATTCGTAAAAGCATAACCAAAAAATAAAAATGGTCTCTCTATCTTTTACATATCCTTTCTTCTAAATTCAAAGAAAGAATATCATAAAAGAGTCAAGAAACCATTCAAGACAAAGTCAAGATTTCGTAAAGATTTTATTCTCTAAATCTCTACTTTTTTTTGTACTTTTTATTTTACTCCTGATAATACAATATTATTCAGAACACTTTCTAGATATTCCTGCTGTCCTGATATTGGATTCTTAGGAGCCTTAAGCTCTGCAGCTCTAGCAACACGCTCTTCAAGAGTTGTCTCACCGTTTCTGATCTTCTGTCCGAGCTCTGTGTTGAAGCTCTCATACTTCTTATCTACAAAGCCTTCAAGACGGCCATCTTCTATAATCTCAGCTGCCTTAATAAGACCAAATGCAAAGGAATCC
>JAILEL010000336.1 GCA_024687845.1 Eubacterium sp. | reverse complement strand
CGTCCTGCAATTTTGCAAGGACTGAAATGCTGAAGCTGTCGTTTTCCTCAGCATTTACAGACTTAATTCCTCCAAATGGTACATTGAAAAAACTTATGATTAATATAGTGACCAAAATCAGAGAAATAGCCTTTTCTCTTTTGCTTCTAAACATACAAAAAAACCTCCCCTTTTTTATTTTTGTACACCCTAGTCTAGAATAAAAACCAAGATATATTATATCATTTCCCTAACCAGTTCTTCCAGCTTATCTTTAGTATTTAAAGCTGGTTCTTCCAGAACCCTATCCAATAGTTCGTTCAGAATTTTACCCATATCAGGTCCCGGCTTGATGCCCATTTTGATAAGGTCCTTTCCTGTAAGCTTTAGATCCTTGATGGTTAATGCATCCCCCTCCGCGATTATCTCATCGTGCATCTTGATCAAGTTTTCAAGAATTTCCTGTTTGATATCCACATTGTAATCACTCTGGCCCTTCATATCCGCTCTTCGAATGGCAACAAAGCTATCAAAATACTGTGCCCCCATCTGATTCAGCATACGGCGAAGTGTATTCTTCTTTGTGACCCCATTGATTCCGTAGTCATGCCAATAAACGATCTTCTTCACATCGCGGATGGTGTCATTATCCATCTTCAGTCTGCGAAGTACAGTTCCAGCTATCTTCTCGCTTTCTATAGCATGTCCCTTAAAATGGTCAATCCCATTGGCATCTGTTGTTTTGCATGCTGGCTTTCCAGTATCGTGTAGCAATGCAGAATATCTCATGACCTTTGTAGGAGGCACATTTTTAATTACCTCTATGGTATGGCGGCCCACATCAAATCTATGATGAGGTGTATTCTGCTCTGTCTCCATCAACAGATCAAATTCCGGAAGTATTTCCTTGGTAATACCAAGCTCATACATAACCAAAAGCTTCTCTGGATGTGGGGAAAGCAGAAGCTTTGTCAGCTCTGTCTCTATTCTCTCTGCACTGACCTTCACCAGCTCTGGAGCATGCTTTTCAGCTGCTGCCCTTGTTTCTTCTTCAATTTCAAATCCCAGCTGGGCAGCAAACCTGACTGCACGCATTATCCTAAGTGCATCTTCGTCGAACCTGTCATCTGCATTTCCAACACATCTTATGATTCCATTCTTTAGATCATTTATTCCATCATAAAGATCCACCAGGCCGGTTTTATCACTATAAGCCATTGCATTAATGGTAAAGTCTCTTCTAAGCAGATCCTCTGACAACTCCCTTGTAAATGTTACTCCATCAGGGCGCCTGTGATCTGTATATTCTCCATCTATACGAAAGGTGGTAACCTCATATCCCTCCTTCTTGAGGAGAACAGTTACTGTTCCATGCTTAATTCCCGTATCCACAGTTCTTCTAAAGATATCCTTCACCTCGTAAGGTGTTGCTGATGTGGTTATATCCCAGTCATTTGGCTCTCTCCCCAACAGGCTGTCTCTCACACAACCTCCCACAGCATACGCTTCGAAACCAGCGTCGTTTAGTTTTTCTATAATGAATCTCACATCTTGAGGCATGTTTATTGTCATGAATATTCTCCTGATTGATATTTGGTAATTTCATTACGGTTCTGTTTCCCCAAAACCGTGCATTCATTATTATATTTTATTTTGACCTATAATTCTATATACAATAAATATAAAGGTGCCTGACCCCATTCCAGAAGTGTTACCTCTGGAATGGGGTCAGGCACCCTATAGATAAGCCGTTTATTCTTTGGAGATGACAATCTTTCCATCCACAACATCAATCTTAACTCTGTTAGAATCAATACCCACTGCTTCTCTCATTTCTGCTGAAAGTCTTACTCGGCCAGCCTTATCAAGAATTGAGAACTCCTCATGTGAATCGTCTTCTGAGGATGAAACTCCAGTTCCCGCTCCCAGTCCGGATGAAGCTGCCACGGCTGCGGCTGCGCTATTCATTTCCTCTTTAAGAACGGTCTCACCAGCTTCAATCTTCTTCTTATATTCTTCCTTGATAATTCTCTCAGAGCTTATCTTTCCATCTGATATCATAACAACTCGGTCTACTCTATCAGCTAGGCTGATATCGTGAGTAACGATGATGATGGTGATTCCCAGTTTTCTATTGATATCTCTAAAAAGATCCTGAAGCATGATGGATGTCTTTCTATCTACCGCACCAGTTGGCTCATCCATAAGTAGCAGCTCTGGCTCATTTACCAGTGCTGTTGCTATGGCTACTCTCTGCTGCTCACCACCCGACAGCTGCATCGGGAAGCTCTTTTCCTTATGAGCAAGCCCTACTGCATCCAGCATCTTTCTTGCCCGTTCTCTCTTTTCTTTCTTACTTAGATTGGAGAACAGAAGAGGCATCTCGACATTCTCAACAGCTGTCAAGTAATTAAGGAGGTTATCGGTGTTTTTCTGCCATACAAATCCTATATGGTCATTTCGGAATTTAGCTAGTTGTTTTTCACTAAGCTCCGCAATATTAACACCGTCATATGCAACATAACCAGCGCTTGGTTTATCAAGTGCACCCAGCATGTTAAGAAGAGTGGATTTTCCGCTACCAGATTTTCCAATAATTGCAGTCAGTTCACCCTTCTCAATCTCAAGGTCAAGTCCCTGTAGAGCCATAACCTCGATACCCTCTGATTTGAATATTCGAACCAGACTGTCGCATTTGATGTAAGGAACATGTTCTTCTTCACCATCATTATTCTCAAATGGAGATGGAGCAATCTGATCAACAGGTTGACCTGATTCTTCCATAATAGGATTTGGAGTCGCCTGCTCATCTGGTTGACTAGGTTCACTCACCATAAGATTAGGATCCGGCTCATTCACTGGTGCTGTCCCCTCAGAAATATTCTTATCTATTATATTTT
>JAILEL010000328.1 GCA_024687845.1 Eubacterium sp. | reverse complement strand
AACTGTCGAAGAGGAAAGTATCCATCCGCACAGATGCATAACGACATATGAAAGCGACAGCGGACAAATAATAGAGAAAAGTAAAACAAATACATCAAGTTTTTTAAAATCGACTGCTTGTATAATCGTCCTCCCGCAGATTTTCTTCACAAACCATATCGTAAAAATACCGGATGCTAAATAAGCCACCGAATTGAGAATGTTGCTGCTCCCATCATTATCGCCTGAGGCACCGGAAATAGCGGATATAAAAGCTCCTACTGCCATAAAGATGATAAGAAGAGTAAGAAGATTAAAAATAGCTTCACGCTTTGGATGTGGAGTTTTTTCGTCTTTCATCTATATATACCTTCCTTCTTCATTATTCCGCATTGATTGAATCTATGATGACTTTCTGTAAATATTTTCATGATTTACTGAAAAATATACTGTAATTTAACTGTGTATCGTATTCATTTTACCATATAACAAATTCAAGAAAAAGATATATTATTCTTTTTACCTTCTTTTTTCCTTACGCTTTCGCTTTGAAGATTTCTTGGCTTTTTTCTTCTTAGTATTCTTCTTTTTGGATTTCCTAGCTTTCTCTTTCTTAACCTTTTCCTGCTCAGCCTTAAGCTTAACTTCTTCTTCGGCTTTCTTCTTAATCTGCATCTCTCTTACCTGCTCTAACTAATCCAATTCCTAGATTTACTGATGTAGTACTTTTTCCTGTACCACCTTTCTGATTTGATATTGCTATAACTTTACACATATCACATTTACCTCACTTTCCGATGTGATCACTCTACAAATGCAGTGAAGATAGGATGTTTAATTTAGCATTTGTAGAGTAATACAATTTCTCTATTAATATTTACTTACTTAAATCTGGTTTATATTGCTTACCACCATAAACAGTACTAGTCTGCTTTCTGTAAATGTTGGTATAAAGGCGCTTATACCGATTTGATGTCTTGATTGAAAACATATCTGATGTGTCCTCGACATCAAATCTTGGGTCCTTTTCTAGGATTTTCAAAAACCAGCGAATTTCGTTCCTACTTCCTTGCAGTCTCACTTTAACCATTACATTCTCCTTCCCTCGAAAAACCACGTATTTATGCGGTTTTTCGAACATTCTTCAAAACCATAGACTACCGTTAACAAAAAAAGGAAATTTTCGTCGAATTTTTATTTTTCCTCAAAAAAGCAAAAAAATGAGACTGAATAGTTATAAACTATACAGTCTCATTCAAAATAAAAATCAAATATAAAGATCAATTGTAATCGGATCAAAACCCTTTAAAATCACGTCTAAGCCTAGTGTTTGCGCGATTTCTCGTGCTCTATCTTCACTTAGAATTGTGCTCATCAGGTAAATATGATCGTCTTTTTTTGTTCCTATTTTGCAGCTATAGCAGCCTGTACCGATATTCTGCAAGTTAGTAGAAGCTTCCTTATTTATATTCGATTGTGTATAATTACGGTGTTTTTTTTTACCGTATGTGTTACTGACTTACCAGCTATATTTAGTTTCCATTCAAAAGAATCATCCGTTACTCTAATCTCATCTACAAAAGCATCTATGACAGTATCGGGAACATCATTCTTTTCAAAATCAAATCCCTGCTCTAACGCTTCCTTCAAAGAATTAATCTTTGCTTCAATGCTATTATAACTACTATTAGATATTTTCTTTAGTCTTGTGAGTTCATCATCAAAACCAAATATCTCTTCATCAATAGCAGCTGACTTTTCTTGGAACATTTCCTTAGTGATCTCATCGCTAAGTCTTAGTTCTAAAAGTCTATCCTGTCTAGCTTTTGCTTCTGAAATCTTATTCCTTACTTCCACAATACTTAGGTTAAGATTGTCACCTGGTTCAGGTTCCATACTCATCTCTAATAGTTCATTAGCTATCCTAAGTACATTCTTCTTATCCGACCACAAAGTATCAAATACTTCCCTGGCCATAAGCCTCATCTTCCACTCTTGTATAACAGGAGCAGTACAAACACCTTCTATACTAAGACCTTTGTTAAGTCTGTGTCTTACTGTGCCAGTAGACTTCTGACTGTAACACTGAAATGCATACTTCTTCTCTCCGTTAGATCTAGACCAAACGATTCGATTGAAGTTATGTCCACACTGACATCTAAGCTTATCTGTCCATACAGTTAGTGGTCGTCTGTGACCTCTAGTAATACCGTCTCTCGACTTTTGCTGATGAGAAACTCTAATCTCTTCTGCCTTCTTAAACATCTCCTTACTTATGATAGGTTCATGTTTACCTTCGACAACGACTTTTTCAACATCACCATGATTATTGATTTTCTTCTGTTCTAGATAATCTGGAACATACTGCTTTCGGTATACTATCGTTCCACAATAAAATGGATTTCTCAATACTCGACTAATAGCTGGAGCACTCCACCTTGTAAGTCCAGTGGATGTCCTTCGCCCTTTTCGCTCAAGTTCCTCTGAAATTTTTCTTGAACCATATCCCTCAAGATATAATTCAAAGATCATCCTAACAGTCTCAGCCTGTTCAGGATTAATCACATACTCTCGATTTACTCTGTCATATCCAAGTATGTTACCATTGCCATATGGAACAGCATTTTGGAATGATATCATCTGTCCTGCCTTAACTCTAAGTGAAGTCTTCTTACTTTCGTTCTGGGCAAGTGTTGCCATAATCGTAAGTCTAAGTTCTCCGTCATCGTCATTCATAGTCCAGATGTTATCTTCTGTGAAGTAAACCTCCACTCCTAGCTTTTTAAGCTTTCTTGTCTCCTGCAGAGTATCAACAGTATTTCTCGCAAATCTTGAAACCTCACGAGTAACTATCAAGTCAAATATTCCCTTTGAAGCATCATCTATCATCCTCATGAAATTCTTACGCTTCTTGACTGAAGTTCCTGTAATCCCTTCATCAATGTAACGTTCGACTAATTCCCAATCAGGATGAAGTTCGAATAGATTATCATAATACTGCACCTGATTGCTAAGAGCCGATATCTGAGCCTCATGTTCTGTGGAAACTCTCGCATAAACTGCGACTTTCCTCTTCGCATTCTTCTTATTCATCGGCGGTGCCTTCTTTCATTATTAATAATCCTATCTTCGTTTTCAGTATAACATTTTTTGCCACTTTGAGCAATCATTATTTTGGCATTAAGCATTGCTTTATCGTAGATTTCTCCATCAATCTTCCCCTCTTTATAAAGATTCTTGATTAGAGCCATTGCCATCCTAATATCTTTTTCTTCTTTTATATTAGGATCATTAACGATATTAAATGCATCCCTTGTTTCTAAATCTAGCATCTAGCTTTCCTCCTTCTGATCTATTTGTGGGTAACAATGCATATAGGAATATGCACTCTTATCCACAAATAGAGTTTTCATTAAACCAATACCAGTGGCTCTGGTTAGAAGCCCACATAGGCGTTTCACCTGTCCCCTACCAAGGAACTCCTCTCGGAAAGTATCATTATGAAATTTAGTCGCAACCTTGAAGCCACCACAGCTTCATTATCTGCATGGATAGTTATCGCTCGAGGTATGTCTTTCTACAAGTATCGTTTTTAAAACGATACTTCTTAGAAATGTATCGCTTAAGAAACGATACTCTCATACCTGTCGTGGCGTATCTGCGATTTGGCGCAATGCGAACTACATCGGACGTCCGGTATCGATTACCATATTCAGTTGTCATAAACATCGTCAGACTCGTTGTTTTAGTCTGTACTCCCAAATTGTCCTTTTCTTCGGCTCTTATGGGAGATGTAAATACTTTGTATTTACATCTTGTATGTATATGATAACTTTTAAAGGTGTCAAGGAGGTAAACTGTAAAAAAGAAAAACCAAGAAATTTAGAAAATCTAAAATTCTTGGTTTTTACTCATATCAACTTTATAATTTACATATAATAATTGTGTATTTTCTAATAAATCTATTCTTCTACTTCAATTTCAATTTCCCCAGTTCCACTACATGTGTCGCATTGTCCTCCATCAAGTGGATCATATCCCGTGCCACCACACTCTGGACAATCTTTTACTATTATATCCTTATCCATTTTTCATACCTCCTCTTTAATATCCTTCATCATTCTGGGCCTGTTCATCATCAGATGGTGTATCAGTTTGCGAATCGAGATTATTATTTTTGTCATACCAAACCGTTTTACCTTGACCATCATCATATCCATAAAAAACTTCACCATCTTTATTTCTCCATGTTCTATCAGCCATATCATAACCTCCTAATCTTAATAATTATTTTTTGTTTTATCTATAAAGTTATTTAGATTTCTATTTTTTCTATCAAAATTATCTAGTTTTCTACGATTTTCTTCTAGTTTCTTTCTAGCCTCTGCAACCTTTGCAGAATTAGCTCCTCTTGCTTCGGCCTTGTTAATATTTCTTTCATATTCATCAATTTTTTTCCGTGCATTTTTTGCAGCATTTCCCCTCACCTCTGCATACGAATCCATCATACTATCAAAAAAACCCATAAACAGGCACCTCCTTTATTATTGGTACTTTTTTATTTCCTCTAATGTCTTTTTTAATGAATCAGCTCTATTTTCAGCTCTATATATTTTTTCTCTGCCCTGCTCATATTTTTCACGCATTTCATTTATTGTTTCTTCGTCAACACCTTCACGTTCTGCATCTATAATTCTTTTTTCAGCTTTTCTTAATGCTTTTTCACCTGCATCTGGTGGTAAACTTGCTATAAGAATTGTCTCTAGTATATCACTAATAAATCCCATGGCACCCCTCCTGACTATTTGATTATCCTTTTCCATTTTTCTATCCCATCCCCTACAATTGCTTATGTAAATCCGTCTACTAAATTAATATTATTTTACCCCCCCCGCACGACACAATACGTCGTCATGTTCATTTAAAAGGCACATACAAAAAAGCCCCCCACATAGTGAAGTGCTTTCTTGCGTAGAGCATAATTAGAAAGGAGATATCGCGTTCGCGCTAGATATCATTGGTGAAATATTATGACTCTACTGTTTGATTTGATTTTGCTTTCGAATAACACAAACTCGAATTTAACCAAGCGTGACGAATCAACACTTTCTCTGCTAGAAAATTAAATCCTAGTTATATCTACATATATTATA
>JAILEL010000316.1 GCA_024687845.1 Eubacterium sp. | reverse complement strand
GTCTCCCAACATAATAATGGTATCATATCTTCCTTTACAAAGTAGCTCTGCAGCTTTTACAAACATCCACGGTTTTAGATGTACATCTGGTATTACAAACACTTTACTCATAAAAAACTCCTGTCATTTTCATATTAATTTACTATTCTATTAATATTTTTACTTTAAATCATTTCCTAAAACTTAATCTGGAAGATTTCTTCCTGCCGGATTTTGATAGTAATCATTAAACCAGACTTCAGCAATATAGTCTCTGATTTCGCCTTTTGCATGTCGTGCCGTTACATAATCAACATAATCATCTGGAATAAACTTTATAAATCTATCACCCAGTAACTGATTATCGAGAATACCGCTTAGCAATGCTTCGTGCGTAATCTGTTCATCATTTGAATATGATAATAATTCTTTCCAGTAATCTTCGTTGGATCTTATGACATCATTTCTAATTCCTTGAATAAAATCGGAAATTTCAGAATTTTTATTCCCTAAACCAATTCCAATTATCTGAAGCAGTCTTATCATTGGCTTCATAGCATCAGCAAGTTCTGAATCTGTAATCGCTATTTCTTCAAAGAATGACATTATATTATTAATTGTACATTCTTTTATTCTGTATTCTTCATCTATCGGATAATAATCATCACGGCTGTTGTACCAGTGACTATCCTGAAGAATGTCAATTCTTCCGAGACCATATAGAGTAAGAGACATATAGCTGCTCCAGATATAATCGCT
The DNA here is from genome assembly GCA_024687845.1 of Eubacterium sp. Next base: position 4,626 of record JAILEL010000316.1, on the reverse strand, counting down.
CAGACTTAAATCCATTATTCTTTCTATACTACCGTCAGTTTTGAGAATGTAGGGCATGAACATTCCCCTAAGAACTGGAGCTATCACTATTCCATCGCTTCGCAGGAAATTTTTATCTATATCAACGTATTCATATGGCATAAGCTCGTATATCTCATTTATTTCATTTCCGATAACGCGATAGATCTTTCTGCCCTTAAGAAAAACAAACTCATCATGAGTATATGAAATAAGCAATCCTTCAAATTCAAAAACAGTATCTGTCAACAGATTACGAATAAATATCGTCTGTTTATCGTCAGATTCTCTCTTATTGTAATATATCCAGCTTCCTTCTTTGCTTGCACCAAATCTATTAAATACATCCTTATCGATAAGCTTGACATATTTTTTATAATCTGAATGTTTCTCGAAATCATATGGATTGATATCGAGGCTCATACAGTAAAGATGATCTATATATGCCGTATCAGATTCCGGTTGAAATGCTTTACTATCATCCGATAAGAAATAGAGGTGATGATTGAAGAAAAAGAAGCCATTATATTCATTGAGCATCTCATTCAGATATTTTTTTAGCATAATATTCACGTTATACTTATTTAAATAATCAATAACTGAATCTATTTCAAGGGAGTCTTTTTTTAGTAATTTAAATACATTTAATTTAAAGAGTGTCTCTTTGAATTCACCAAGTAAAATCGGATTTGCAATAAAATCTTCATCAACATCACGATCTTCTTCTGGATCACCCCATAAAAATGTTGATATATATTTACGCATTTCATATGCACTAATGATATTCTCATTCAGCATGGAATAAAAAAGAATTCGTAACGCTTCGTAATTTTCTTTATTCTCTTTCATGATGAATTCTTCAAAATATTTGTGATCATAATAAAATGCATTTTCACAGATATATTTTAGTAAATCTCCAAGCTTTTTATATTTATTATAACCTTTATATTTTGATCTTCTTTTTACTAATGGACCATCTGCTTTTATAATTGTATCATTTTCCATTTCTATCACCTCTGTAAACTAAACATAATGTATAGGGGAAAGTCAGTTTCCCTTTCCCCTATACCTGTATATCTGTAAAACCGAATACAATATTTTAAATTTGAGCATTTGAATTTGTATGTTATGCAGCTATGTGATTATCCTTATTCTTTTTATCCTTGAGATTTTTAGTGAGATGGTATCTGCAAGTTTTAAATTCCGATCCTGTAAGTCCAAGCTTGCTAAGGAAATTTCTCATTTTTGTACGGTCATGTCCCATATCTTTTTCGTCTGGTCGAACATTGATATCTGTATTCATAGCATAATTACAGATTGCGAGACTGAGTTGAATATAGCTTTTAAGCTTTCCGGCATGGACAGTGCTGTTGAAGCATCTGAACTCTACACCTTTTCCATTGAAAAAGCTTGAGAAGTTTACAAACTTATATCTACTATTTTCAACATTATCCCACTTATCTTCTACAATCTTCATATTAAGACTCTTATTATCGCAATCCTTATAGGCCGAGCCGGTGACATAGCTGCAATATCCTGTGATTCTATATGAAGATATATTGAGAGCTCTTTTCAGAAGCTTCTGATGTGATGCTATAATGTTATAAATGTTCTTCATAGCAACTGGTGTATATTTTCCACCAACATGGACATGAATACCACAAGACTCATTTACTACCATATATCTATCCTTACGAAGACCTCTGATAAGTTCCTGAAGTGTATCAATATCTTGATATGTGAGTACAGGACTTTCTAATTCACACTTATAATTATCATTCGCAGGTCTCTTATAATAATCAACTGGATTTTTGATTGAACCATCAGACTTAATATGCCAGGATCTTCCTTTTGAATCTTTGACAGTATATCTATCATAATATGTAAAAGTCGGTCTAGTCACACTTGTTCCAAAAAAAGAAGCAAGATATTCTGCGGCAATGCGACGTTCCATTCCGGTAAATTCTACTTCTACACCGAATGGAAGTTTCTTAAGTGAAACATCAAGAAATCCAGTTTTTCCATAGAATTCACCAGCTTCAAATTTTTTAAAAATGTCTTTGATTTTTGTATTTTCGTTGTAAAAGACAAGAAAATCCTTAATTCCTACAATCTGACCAAGTTCCATTCCAACAGGCTCTTCGTAGCCCGTCTTAGGAATAAGGCGAGTATCATCTAAACATCTTCCAAGCCAGTATTCAAGTGTATTCTCACCATTTTCATAAAACTGGTAATCTTCAAATTCAATCATTGCCGAATATATGACATGCCAGTTAAGTCCCTTTTTGTTAAGCCAATCTGCCTCAATTACATGCATCTCTATGAATCCTGGGCCAGCATTATAGGTTCTTGTATAATACGGTCTGATGGTTGCTTTATTGACCTGATGAATCTTCTTTTTAAGATGCTTATACTTAGGATCTTCAACATCTACAGGCACACCATACTTATTAACCGGTACAATCTTACCTGTAACAGATGAGGCTATAACTCCAGTTCGGCACTCAACCTGAAAATCCTTTGTTGTATAATTATTAAGATCAATCATTTTATACATCCTCCTCTTTAGTTAATTCAAAAATGAGGACGTTTTTCATAGTAATACAGTTTATTGTCTTTTTTTGTCATATTAAGCATCAACTTTAATCACCTGTCTCTTTCTTTATAGAGATTTTCTTAAATACTCTAAGGGCATTTTCATGAGTAATTCTTTCAACTTCCTTCGGTGACATTTCTTTAATTTCAGCTATCTTCTCTATTACAGCCGGAAGAATAAGTGAAGTATTTCGTGCTCTTTCCCACTTCTTTTTTGAAATATAATCCGGACTATCAGGATTTCTGACAGGTCTTGGTGCTTTTACGTAAGGTCCATCTGTTTCTATGAGGAGCGATTCAAGTTTTGTTTTCTTAACAGCATCCTTAAGAGGAGCACTTATTGTTTCATTCTTAAGTATAGTAGCTCCAATGCCAAGACAAAGCCCGAGCTCTTCTGTATATATTTTACTAACATCTGAACCTGAAGAAAAGCAGTGGCATACTCCGCCATGAAGTTTGTTCTTATTTCTTCTTAGTATTTTTATTGCATCCTTGTTTGCTTCTCTTATATGTAGAATTAGAGGTAGTTCAAGCTTATCTGCAAGATTGATTTGGTATTGAAACCAAATCTTTTGTTTAAGACGATGTTGTTTTTTTCGTTCGTAATGATAATCCAGTCCCGTTTCACCAATGCCAACTATGATCTCACGCTCTGCTTCAGCAAACTCACGAACTCTTTTAAAATCTCTAAAAGATGAATTAATAGTTCTTGTAGGATGATTACCTACTGCACCAAATACAAAATCATCATATTTTTTACTAAGACTTATAAGACGTTTATTTGAATCAACATCAATTGCTGGCTCGATGATGAATTCTATACCTTGCTCTTTCATCTTAGAAATGAGTTCTTCTCTATTTCCATTTTGAGTAGCAATGAATTCACCATCCTTCATTTCTATATATGTGAAAATCTGGTCAAAAAGTGGATAGGAAAGATGTACATGAGTATCAGCAAGCATTTTAGTCACCTCTTTTCTGAATTAGTATCTGTAAAAGTCAGTTTCCCCCTTACCCCTACACCTTGTATATCTGTAAAAATGAAAAAAATATCGCAATTGGGGTATTTGAAATTTGTGAAATTTTTGTGAACACACTTTTTGTGCCTAAAAATTAAAAAAGTGACCAACAGTTTCTACTGCTCGTCACTTTCTAATCTTTTAAATATCACCCTAAATTGAATTTCCAAAGAAGTTATATGATTTTAACGAATTCACCACCAGCATCAGTAAAATCACTATGTTCAGCAATGATAGAGTTAGCATATCCTGTTGCAAAAATGATAATTTTATCTACAGGATGAGATCTGTAATAATCATCTGGTACTATCTTTATATCAGTACCAGGCACATATCTGTCCCAATAGTTCTTATTAACATCTATCACGTACTTAATATCTTCAGACTGAAAACCACAAATGCTGATAAGTGTGCATCCTCTTTGTCCTCCGCCCCATGCTGCAACTTTTTTCTTTTCTTCCTTTGCCTTCGTGATCATATCACGCATACTTTCTATGCTCTCATTATTCCTACTCACAAATGCTTTAATACTATCATCAGAAAGAGACAGCTTCTCATTCTCAAGGTATTCATCAACGTTATCGTCACTGCCGATTTCATTGGAACAGTTAGCTGATATTAATATGGAACCACCCTCAAGGTCATTCTCTAATACCTTATGAATATGCAAACCTGCCTTTGAAAGAAGATTATTCAGTGCGGTCACTGAAAAACAAGACAAATGCTCATGGAAAAAGGCGTAAAACTGATTCTCATTTATTATACGCCTTAAATAAGGTACCTCTATCAAAAGAAGGCCATCCCCAAGAGTCTGTAAATATATTGCATTGAATACCTCCCATCGTCAAGGCATTCTTTTAGCTCATCTGCGCCGTAAATAGATTATAATATATTCCCTTACGTTCAAGCAACTCTTTATGTGTTCCGATTTCGGCTATTCGTCTGTCGTCGATTACCATTATCCTGTCGGCGTTCTTGAGAGTTGATAGTCTGT
>JAILEL010000314.1 GCA_024687845.1 Eubacterium sp. | reverse complement strand
AGGATAGTTAAAGTCCTCGGAGAAGGAGGGTTTGGTATCACCTATGAAGGGTACGATACTCTTTTTAACGTTAAGGTTGCAATAAAAGAGTATTATCCGATAGGGCTAGTGAACAGGACTGTGACAGAAACTACGGAAGTGGCAGCTTTTACAAGAGAGAATGAAGTAATTTTTGAGAGAGGTAAGAGCAGTTTTCTTAAAGAGGCAAAAACACTTGCCAGGTTCGCCTCTAATCCCAACATTGTATCAGTAAAGGATTTCTTTGAGCTTAATAATACAGTCTATATGGTTATGGAGCTTCTTGAGGGAACAGATGTAAAGGGATTCCTTAAATATAACGGGAAGATGTCTTTTGAAGACACATTTACCCTTCTCCGTCCAGTCATGGAAGCTCTGTCTCAGGTTCATGCAGCCGGTCTTATCCACAGAGATATAAGCCCTGATAATATTATGATTACTCAGGATGGTACTACCAAGCTCTTAGACTTCGGCGCAGCAAGGGAAATGAGTGCGGATGGGGAGAAGAGTCTTTCGATTCTATTAAAACCTGGATTTGCACCGCAGGAACAGTACACGAAGAAGGGACAGCAGGGACCTTGGACAGATGTATATGCTCTTTGTGCAACAATGTACAAGATGATGACACTTCAGACACCTGATGATGCTATGAGCAGGGTATTTGAGGATGAATTAGAGAACATTAGAAAGTACAATCCTTCTGTTTCTGAGGAAGAATGTGCCGTTATCTTAAAAGGGATGGCGGTAAAGATAGAGGACAGGTATCAGAGTATCGGGGAACTGATTAAGGGATGTGAGGATATTTTAGAGAAGAAATATGTTTCTAATGGTCAGGATGATTTTATAGAAGATAGTAAAAATATACCGATAGATAAAAATGATGATGAGTATGAAATGTACGATAAATCTGTTGACTCATATGATTTTGATAGCGATATTGAATCTAATAAGATACCACTGGTGAACAATAAATTATTTATAATTCTTATTGGAATTTTGATTATTCTCTGTATATGTGGAATTGTATATAGTCTTCCGTTTGAGCCAACAGTAAGATTTGTTTTTTTCATTGTTACTAGTATTGGTGTTGTATATATTATAATAAAAGGTTTTATTAATTCTGGTGTACATGAATATTTTACTGATTCTACATCAAAATCAGTATATATGATTAAGAAAAAGGGAAGTGAAAACATACAAGGTGAAGTAATATATTTGCATCCGCAGGATAAAAATGCAAAAATAATAAAGATTTCTGAAATGGTAAGTTTTAAAGGAATTAATTATAGAGTTATAGAAATAAATGAAGAGGCATTTAAAGGTTGTAATAATCTTAACGAAGTAACTATATCCAAATCAGTTAGATCAATCGGAGATGAGGCGTTTTATAATTGTAAAACACTAAAAAAAATTACAATTAAGGGAACAAAAATAAAGAAATTTGGAAAGAATTCATTTAAAGGAATATTTCCTGTAGCTACATTTAGGTGTCCGCAATCTATGGTAGAAAAATATCAAGGACAAATAAAAAAGGCAAAAGCTCCATTAACTTCGAAGTTTTATGAGATTTCTATATAATACTATAAAATAATTTTTAAATATAAGGTTATGAAAAAAAGAATTAAAAATTTAGATGAAATGATAAAGCTACATCAAAAATGGCTCAATAATGATCCTGAAGGTATTAGGGCGGATTTCAGTAATGCTAATTTAAAGAAGGCAAAACTAAAAGGAAAGAACCTCTCCCTTGCCTCATTCTTTGCCTGTAATCTCAACAATGCAGATTTACGTGATACGAACTTACAGGGATGTGTTTTTGAGAATGTGGTGGCAAAGAATGCTAATTTTATAGGAGCTAATATGAGTCTCTGCAACCTAATAAACGCTACTTTTGATGGTTCAGACATGAGATTTGTAGATTTAAGAAATGCAAAAGCAGAGACTGTGTCGATGCAGTGCGTGAATCTTATGTATGCAAAAGCCTTTGGTTGGCCTAATGTGAAGTTCTGAGGAAGTAGATGGTAATTTATGAAAGTTAGGTTTTAAAGTTATATGAAAAAAACTATGACGGAAGGATCTCCATGGAAACATATCCTTCTATTTTCGCTTCCGGTTCTTGCCGGTTCGCTTTTACAGCAGTTATATAATACTGTAGATGCAATTATTGTAGGTCAATATGCAAGTGAGGCAGCTCTTTCAGCAGTTGGAACTACTGGTAGCTTTGCGTTCTTTATGGTAGCTATTGCAATAGGATTTTCGGCTGGAAATGGAGTTGTAGTGGCTCAGCATTATGGCGCAGGCGATAAATACAAAGTGCGATCAAATGCATCTACCGGTATTCTTTTCCTTATGATTCTTGGGTTTATTGCTGCAATTCTTGGCTTTTTTGTTGCACGACCAATCTTTACGTATATTTTAGATGTTCCGGATGAGCTGATTGATCCTACAGTTTCGTATTTTAGAATTTTTGCTGTCGGACTTATTTTTCAATATGGTTATAATATTTTTTCTTCGATATTAAGAGCAGTAGGGGATAGTGCAGCTACGCTATATTTTTTGCTTATTTCTTCAGCTTTGAATATCGGACTTGATTATATATTTGTAGCTGTTTTTGGATGGGGTGTTGTTGGGGCAGCGGTTGCAACTGTTATATCACAGGCAGTTTCATTTTTTGCTGCTTATCTATATATGTATATAAGATATTCTATTTTCAGATTTAAGATCAGTGAGTACAAATGGAATTCTGAGCTGGTAACTAAAACTGTTCAAGTTGGTTTCCCTATTGCTTTACAAATGATTATTGTTTCATGTGGATTGACCATTATACAGAGAGCAGTAAATGGATTTGGCGCAGTTATGACTGCATCTTTTACAGTAGGGCAGAGAATTGAAATGTACCTTAATCTGCCATGTAATGCTTTTCAAACAACGTTAGCGACATATACAGGTCAGAATATCGGTGCCGGAAAGATGGACAGGGTTAAAAGTGGAGTTAATCAGACATTTATAATTTCCGTATTAATGACTGTTATAATTTCCATAATAATTTGGCTTACTGCGCCTCAGATTATTACATTATTTAATTTGAGTGATCAGGCAGCAGGGTACTGTTTACAACATCTTAGAGCTGTTGCCATCATTAATGTTGTACTTTCCATGTACATACCGTTATTTGGTGTTTTTCAAGGTGCTAACCACAGTGCATTTCCAATGATTGTTGCATGCGGTGCTCTTGGTACAAGAGTAATCGTTACATATGCGCTAAGATATAGTCCATTTCTTGGATATTCAATAAT
>JAILEL010000311.1 GCA_024687845.1 Eubacterium sp. | reverse complement strand
TTTTATTTGCTGCTTTAAGTGTATCAGCCTTACCACCCTGAGTCTTAAATTGCATGGATGATAAATACTGGCTCTTTGGATTACCCTTTACTTCGCATATATTAAAATGTCCATTAAGTCTGCCCTTCTTATCCTTAAGATCCACATAATTACTTACAGTGATTTTATATGTCTTTGTTTTAGGAGCAACAAACTTAACCATTCCGTCACCAACCTTCATCGTAACAGTTGTCTTTCCTGTTTTTACAGCAGGAGCTTTCTTCCAGTTACCCTTAAAACGTGCTATCGATGTAGTAACCTTCTTTCCAGCTGCCTCTGCATCTGTGTAAGTACCAAATAATGCAACACCAAAAATAAGTGCAGCAAGTACTATAGAAACAATTTTCTTTGCTTTTAAAAACTTCATATAAATATCCTCCTTATTTTCTATAATTTTCCACCTTAATTTACGCTCATATCAGGCGGAAGACTTTTAACCGATTAGCGCTACCTTATCACATAGCCCTCTTTATTGCAAGTTTTTTCTTATTTTACTTATGTTTTTCCTATAGCTGATCACTCTTCTGGCACCTGTGGAGTTTGCTTTTTAGCATTATAATACATATAGATATAATTCCATGCTTCGGCAGCTTCACTATCTACAAGTGACGTAAGCTTACCATTAGCACTTCCATATAGAAATCCCTCTTCCTGGAAAATAGTATCATAATATGATCCATAATTATAGAACAGAGTTTCACCCAGGAAATAATTCGGTTCGCTTATATCTACATAATCAAGAACTGTTGGTATAGCTGAAAGTGAGTTGCGTCCTCTTGCATCTATTACCTGTGGTTTAATTCCTTTATGCCACAGAATAAATGGCATCTCATCCATTACAGCTGTATATCTTGTAGCATTATATTCCGGAAATGCTTCTGCATATCCTTCATCACCATAGGTTCCATGATCCCCAGTCATTACAAGAAGAGTGTCGTCTGCATATTTACTCTCTGACCATTCATCAAAGAATGTACCAAACTGGTAATCAGCGTTATAGAATTTATTATAAAACGCTACCGAACCATCACCATATTTTTCTTCTTTTGAATTGAAGGAAACATGAGTTCCAAAGGTGTACATTACTATAAAGTACGGTGCATCCTTTTCACTTTCTTCCTTGATAACCTCATGAAGCAGTTTATATGCCTTACCATCCGAAAGACTTCTTGCATTTCCCGACTTATCAGGCTTTCCAGTCCTTACCTCATCAAAGCCAAGGCGTCCTAAATAATCGGAAAAGATCTCATTTTCAGGTTCAACATTTATGCATATAGTGTGGTAGCCTCGTTTTTCAAGAACATCCATGATTGATACCAATGTATTCTCATCATCATTTCCTTCCTGATATCCTGAATATAGCTGGCCAATAATCCCACGATAAGTTGCAAATGTATGATTGTAATATTTTTCAAAGCTTATTCCATTTTCCGAAAGCTTTCTCATGTTAGGCATTACATCACGGCTGTCATCTATTATATTCTTTGAAAAACCCTCTGTCATAATATAGACAATATTAGGATTTTCACCAAGTTCCTCCGGTCTCTCAATACCATCGTAAACTCCATCTTTATAAAACTCCGTGGTTACATTTGTATTTTCACTTTGTTTTGCTGCATTCTGCCTCTTAACTATATCCATTTTTTCCTTAGCAAGCAGGCCATATGCAAATATAGGAGATTCACCAAAGCCAAATACAAAAACAAGAAGAAGCTCGAAAGCCAGAAGAAGTGCAAGTAACCTGTAGCTCCATACCTTAGTACTTCCTTCTCCGCCTTCTGCAGGGAGAGAAATGTATTCCACCGGAAGTATGGATGCCGCAACTACTAAAATCACACCTATCGCATATCTTACAGCCTGACCAGATATTGATGCCATAGAATCTGTATTAGTAAGCATTACCATCATAAGAAAGGTTCTTGAGAAAAACAATATCAGAAGCTGTGCATTTAGTAAAAGAAATGCAACTGTATTGAAAATCCTGCCACCGATTCTTCTTCCCTTAGCTGGCTTTGGCTTCATGATAACATTAGTTGTTAAAGCTATTATCCCCAGCTCCACAAGGCTCATCAGCAGAATCTTCTTGCTTGGAAATGAAATAAAAAGCCTAATCATAAGAAGTATAGAAAACCCATATTTTACAATCGTCGTAATATATTTT
>JAILEL010000300.1 GCA_024687845.1 Eubacterium sp. | reverse complement strand
TTTTCATCATCCTGAATATTACTCATATTTATATATCCTTTCCAAAGAATTCATTACTTATACAATATAACACATTTCAGCCTGATTCTTCCACGAAAGTATGATAAATACCTTAATTTTTGTTACTTACTAAAACTTCCCACATAGCTATTTAAGAATTACATATAAAGTATAAAACGATAACGGGATTTTATAAGATTTAAGGAGGAAGTTTCATTATTTGTAAGCTGCGAGCGAATTTGTTTGAGTAAAAATGCCTTCCTAATAATTTATCAAAGGCATTTTTACGAGTTAAAGCCGAGCAGCATTACAAACTGAAACGACCGACTATAAATCTATAAAATCTTAGTGTGTTTTATACTATATATGTGATTCTCATAGTATGGGAAGTTTTAGTTACTTATTTATGTACCTTATCTCTGCAGGCTTTCAAAAGCTATCTGCTGAGTAGTTTAATATATAATCTTCGCCATTATCAAACACTGATGTTATCAGTTCCTTTGTCATAGGTATGTATTCATCAAAAGGTACTCTTGATTCATGATCTGTTAATGTATCAATTGCGATATCACCATCCTCTGTCAGATTCGGAACAACAGAGAATGAAAACTGTCCTGTTGATATACCCATTCCCTGAACTGCCTGACAGGAGTTGTTGGACTTGGTTGTTCCCATAACCTTTACATTTGGATAATCTCCCATCATGTAGACCATGTCATCCCCTGCACTTACAGTCTGGGCATTCACGAGCAGGATGATTTGGCCGTCATGCCAGAGATCTTCACCCTGATATGTGATCATTTCATCTTCTTTTATATATTTACCATCATCTCCTCTTTCAAAGGTTGCTGTATCTTCATTTATCTTAGCAGCATAATATGTGGTATGCTCTCCTTCCGGTGCAAAAAGCTGTGCAACTCCCTGTACCATGAACGGACTTCCTCCGGTATTACTTCTTAGATCAAACACAATATTCTTAATCCCGGCTTCTTTATAAGCAAGAAGCTCCTCGCGCAGCTTATCTGTCATTTCGGTATAATCTGCGCCTTCATATGTATTGGTATCATATGCCATAGCATAGATTCTAAGCATTACCGTGTCGTCATTCAGACTCTCCCAAGTGAGGTTCGTCATCTTAACACCTTTATCTATTTTTGTAATAGTATTATCAAGTCTTGGAATATATGCTCCAAGCTTTGGCGCAGTTACAGTTTTTTCCTCACCACTTTCATCCAGAAAGCTTATCTCAACTGAATCTCCCCCCATACCAGCTACATACATAGGCTGGTAGAATTCTTCATTTTCCTTAACAGGAACCTGGAAATAGTAAAATGGAATATCATCAAAATATTCATCTATAGCTTTTCCGTCCCATTTAGTTATGATAGTTCCATTTTTAATACCTGCATTTACAAGAGTCAGCCTGTCTGCATCTGCATTTTCCGGTTTGAAATTATTCTTAACCATAGAAAACTCTGCTTCTCCAATATCATCCTTATCATTTATTGAGTATGACATTCCGCATCCTTCTACATTAACAGCTGCATATTCACCTGTATAAAGCCTTACTAAAGAGAGTCCATAATCGTTTCCGTAGGACTCACACATAATCTGATATATAAGTCCTTCATCCAGTTTACCCGGAGCATATCCAACATGACCATCATAAAACTCCTGAGCATACTGCTGCCAGAGCTGATAATTCATAGTTAAGTCCTGATTCTTGTCAGCCTCCCTAAACTTAGGCTTATATTCCTTATATAATTCGTCCCAGTTAATTCCTTTCTCATCTGCCAATACATAATGCTTCTTCATAGAACTAAATACTTCTTCAAAATCTCCCGAAAGATCCAGTCTATGATAATTAGGATTAATAGATATATTTACCCAGGTCACAAGGATAACCACTATCGCTCCTGCACTTATCAGACGTCTTGTTTTAACCTTCTCCGAAAACAGGCTGCATGCTATAATGACTGGAGCAATATATAGTCCTATCATACCTATATCCCATGTAATAAAACTCATGACAATAAGGGTAAAAACTAAAGGTGCAATATATATATACCTCCACTTATTTGAAGGATATTTCTTTATAATGCCTGCGATTACTATAAGGAACACCGCAAATGCCATTTCGAATAAAAGTAGTGTAATATCGTCCATAATGTCCTCCTAATTTAGGTCATCTCTTCTGAAGAGTCCGTATCCAATAATCAGATATACTACCATTACGATAACTGATACTAAGATTGTTCCAACAATGGCCCCAGATGACAAACTACTGTCATAGCATGCATAACTTACTATCCCATCTGTACTACTGAGGTTATATACGCTCCAGCCATCATAATCAGCAAGAAGATTCAAATTGAAATTAGCCGTCAATAGATTATCGTGATTTGAAACCACACCACTAAATAATGAATTAAGTGTTTCTATCCCATACCCTATACCCATTACAACGTATTGATTCTTTATGGTAAAGGTAAGAATTACTGTAAAAGCAGCAACCCTGAGAAATGGAAAGAGATAAAGAAAGGTCCGAAGTATAACATCACTCAGTACCAGTCTTCCACCAAAGCCGAAGAAGATATTCCCTGTCACAAGAAACACAAATGAAAGTACAGTTCCAAGAAGTGCTGAAAGAATAACCGCAAACACACTTCTTGCCAGATAGACCTGAATCCTTGAATGCCCTGACATTAATTCATAGTTTGCCACCTTATCTTTAAAATCAGAACCAATTATTATTCCTACAGCTGCAATAACAAAGAACTCTGCAAACAGAAAAGTTGTATTCTTGGCTTCAGAAAGCATGGCGCTGGTAGTTGCCTCATTAAAAGTATTCGCAGAAATATTTAATACTGTTACCAGTACATTAGTGGCAGCTATTACCAAAAAAAGCACCAGCATCAACTTGGACTTTCTTAGTTCATATATCATTGATTTAATTATATTATTCATATTCGTCCTCTAAATATTTTTATTTATTACATTTCCCAGTTAACCGTTATCTCTCTTCTTAAAAACTATATATCCGAGGGTAACATATATTCCCGCTAAGAATAGGGAAACAACAATCGTCTTAATTATCAGATCATTTGATGTGGCGTAGTCAAACCAGG
>JAILEL010000292.1 GCA_024687845.1 Eubacterium sp. | reverse complement strand
TGTCTTATTTCCAGATTCGTCCCAAAACATACATGCAGCATTCATTTTACCACCTGTCTTTTTCATGCTAGACTCATAAATTGCTTTTCTATCAGGTGAAACCGTCTCACAATATTTCATGCAAAGTTTTTTGTAAGCATCATGGTCTCTTTTTCCTGCCGAAAAATCTTTTCTAACAAGCTCTTTTATTTCCTCAGCAAACTCCGAGTCTGACATTGCAGGTTTTTCACGCTTTGTCATTATATTGTCCCAGTTTGGTTTATTAAAAGGTCGATCCGTAGGTGTGAACCTTAACGCAAAATTACCATAATCCGTACCATAAGGATCTAGTGTGCCATTTTTGCCTCCAAACATCTGCTGAATCATTTTCTGCGTACTTCCATAATTATCTCTCGTAATTTGCATTCTTTATTACCTCCTTGTAATTATTGATTCAGAAATCCCTGTTTTAATTCCTCGTCCGACCAAATACGTTCATTTTTTTCACCCAATTTCTTAAACAATTCATCCCAAATTGATACATGATCTAATTTATCCATAATCTCTCTATGATTTTTTATCCACTCATCAATTTGCTTGAAAACATTCTCTGAAAAATTCATTGCCCAATTCTTTTTTTCATCATTGTTATCAATATAAGATGCACCATTCCATCCCATCGTAATAATCCCAGTCTCGGTACTCTTTGCCAATCCTCTAATTTCCAGATCAGCATATATCGCAGCCGCATTAGCATCCGAGATCAGATTTGAATATTTTTTCATATATTTTTCTGCCAAGGCATCAAACTTTTTTTGATCTGCTTCATTCCTTATTAATACTCTGCCTCCTCTTCCCTCTTCTCCATCTCTAAGAACATATTGAATACCTGTTTCCGAATGCATCTTGATGCTATATCCTCTTAAATCTTCAGACTCAAGATAATCTGTACCTAATACCTTGCACAAATCCTCTTTTAATTCCGTATTCAAGGGTATTACATCATATGCTGCTGTACCATGCGACGAAAGTAATACTTCATTTCTCGTATTAGAATCTATTTTAATGTTAAGATCTGAGATTAAAAAAACTCCCAGCTTGTTTCCTTCACTATCATATATATCAACATACGGTTCGTTAAGCCGTGGTGTGATTCTATAACTTAAAGATTGAACCTCCTTTAGTTGCCTTGCACTACTTAATGTTTCTGGTTTTTTTACAAATTGAGAGGATGTTGCTTTTATCTGCTGTTTTACATCAATATCTTTCCCACTTTCTGTATTCGCAATCTTTTCCCTGAAAAGATTCAGTTCCACAGAATTTCTTTTCTGATTATTAACTTTGTGGTATGTACTATTAAAAAATGAGTTCCCTTCAATTTTCATAATAAACCCTGTTCTGAAATTAGCTATCCAAAATACACATAGATCATGTCTATGAGACTAAAAGTATCTAAAAATAAGTAGTCTATCCAAAAGACAAGATATTCCTTAATCTCAAAACTATGCTTCGTACTTATAATAAATTGTTACTTTTCCAGAGGTCCCGTATGCATATGCATATACTCTAACTATATATGAGCCCGGTGTTAAACTCGACAAATCAAATATCTTATACTCACCAGACAAATTCGTAAAACTATAGCTTGTGCTACTTCCTCCAAAAGTCGGTGTAAACGTTATTTGTCCTTGTCCCAAGTCCATATTCCCATTTTTGGGTATATACAAATACATTTTCGATGAACTTGAAACTACTACAGAACCGATATTATATGTCTGCGGAGTTCTGGAATATGTGGCAACAAGTGTGTATCCGGTTGGAACACTCTCTAAGGCAACACTGTCTGTCACATTATTCTCTGTCTCCTGTGCAAATACTGTCGTCCCTGTTGACAAACATAGTATTATTGCCAGCGTAAATATGGCAAAATATCTTGTTATATTTCTTAGCCTATTCATAAAAGCACTCCTTTCCGTCTGGAATATCTTGTCCTTCAGTTTAACACCAACCCTTACATCTTATAGAAATAAAGCTTTCTCTATACAGTCATCAGATTATGCCAAAAGCAGATTGCAATTATGCAATAGTTATCCAATGATCCTCAACCCAGCATCCTTGGGTTTCATTCCAGTGCCGATATTGATAATAACCATTGTGCAAACGATATTTCGTAACAATAACATCCCCTCGAAGAAGTTCTGTATTAGCATATGCGGTTTGAGTTATTTCATTGTTATATGCATAAACATAATGTGGATTCATAATTGGTAAAACCGCAAGTGCAACAATACTAACACCGATTATTATTCTTTTCTTCATACAATCCTCCTTATTCATCATAGACGTTAAAGCCATCCTCTATTAGCATAGTTGCCGTCTCTGGGCTAATTGCCTTTTCAAACCCATCCATAGTACGCCAAATATAATTCCCGTCTGCATTTTTTATCAAATAACTATTATCTTGATTGATTTCATGATTAATGCCGTCGTTACCAAATTCGTCTATCGGTACATCATAGCTTGATTGCAAAATAAATGAATAAGAAAGTACCATCAGCGCTCCAGCTATTAATAGTGCTGTAATTTTCCCTACTACTTTCTTTTGCCTACTCGTCCTCTTTGATAAAATAAGAAACCTCTCTTTTATCCTATCTCCTGACTTTCTTTTTAATCCAAGCAGACAAAGTCCAATATTATTGCTTAACCCATGATCTGATTTGTATGCTTTGAGCAAAACTTCTAAATAATCAGCTATCTGCGAATTTGTCATACCCTTTGTCACATTTGCATCACATCTAAGTTCAAAATACTGCTCTAAATCTATCCGCAAAAGATATACAAACGGATTCCACCAATATAGTGCACACAGGATATTAATAAGCATCTGCACTAAAGGATCATTATTTCGTAAATGCATATACTCATGATGTACAATTAATTGTTTCTCACTCTCTGTATATATTCCTTCCGGAATCAATATCCTTTTCCGAATAATTCCAAAACTCATAGGAACCTGAACAGCAGCAGTTTTGATAATATTTACTGATTTGTCCCTAATATTATAAGTATCAGGCTTTATTACCATCCCCAGAGTAGTCTGTTCCTCAATCCTCCGTCCCTGTTTTCTATATCTAATACAAAGCCTGACCACACCAATAATAGTTCCAAGTATCCAGATTGAAAGGGCGACATGATAAACCTTCAGTCCAAAAAATCCTATCTCCATTCTTATAGCAGAGTACACTGTATTATAGAATTGCTCAGCCGGAACAACTTTTACCCAAGGAAACTCTATTGGCAGGAGCATTCGTAATGCACAAAACAAATATAGAATTATAATCCCAGATACACTGCATATATCAATTAACCTATATCTTTTTCTCAGTGTGGCATACAGTACCATTAAGACACTGCTCCACAACACACTCATAACTATTGAGAAAAAAGTTATTTTCATTTCATTTTTCGCTTCCTCTCAATTGCTTTATGATTTCCTCCAATTCATGGATAAGTTCTTCAGCTTCTTTGTTATCTTTATCAGATACGCCACTCATTGCAAGTGCGATATTTGCAAGATCTCTTCTTTTTATCCCCTTATAGGTCAATACAACGGCAGCATACTCTTCTCTGGTAATATCATATTCAAAACGTCTTGCATATTGGGTGTGGCTTCTTTCTACACCACTAACCTTAATGTAGCCCTTCTCCAATAAAGAATGAATCGTATTAAAAAGAGTCGATTTATTCCAGCCTTTACCCTTAAGTACAGATCCTATCTCGGCAGTAGTCAGCGGCCTCTGTTCATCCCAAAGCAGTTCCATCAGGTTCTCTTCTTTTGGATTCATCAGATTTTTGTCTTTCATA
>JAILEL010000034.1 GCA_024687845.1 Eubacterium sp. | reverse complement strand
AAATTGGCTAAGAGGTGATATTTTTTTATGAACATTATTGCGATAATAATTACATTTGGTGTGATAGTTTTCGTGCATGAATTTGGTCATTTCTTTTTTGCAAAGCTTGGTGGAATCAAGGTAAATGAATTCTCCATAGGTATGGGACCGGCTATTGCTAAATGGACTAAAAAAGAAACAGACTATAGTGTGAGGGCACTTCCAATGGGAGGCTACTGCCTGATGGAAGGAATGGCAGAAGAGTCTGATAATAAACATGCTTTTAATAACACACCGGTATTAACAAGACTCATGGTTTTGTTTGCAGGACCATTTTTCAATTTTGTTCTGGCATTTCTGCTGTCAATTATTATCTGCCATTTTTATAATGTTGATCCTCCAGTTCTGACTAAGATAATGGAGAACAGTGCAGCGAGTGAAGCAGGCTTTGAAGCAGGAGATGAAATAATCGCTCTCAATGGAAAGAAAATATATAATTATCGCGAGATAACTCTTTATTCTATGGTAAATGAACCGACTGATCCTGTAGAAATAACCTATCTCAGGAATGGAGTAGAATATAAAACTACTCTCACAAAGAGAAAGGATAAAGAAAGCGGAAATTATTATTTTGGATTTATAAGTGAAGGAAGAGCTTCAAAAGGATTTTTTGAAGAAGTAAAATTCTCTTTGCTTGAGGTGAGACTTCAGATAAAAACAACTATATATTCCATTAAGATGTTAATAACAGGTAAGGCTTCAAAGGATAATCTTATGGGCCCCGTTGGTATAGGAAGCACCATGAATGAAATCATGGAAGAGGCAAAGGAAAGCGCAAAGGATGAAGGCGCCTGGGAACAGTTTTTTATAGTATTTTTAAATGTAATTAACTTTGCAATTTTGCTTAGTGCAAATCTTGGAGTGATGAATCTTCTACCAATTCCAGCCCTTGATGGCGGAAGAATACTTTTTGTACTGATAGAAGGAATATCCGGCAAAAGAGTACCACAAGATAAAGAAATGATAGTAAATGCAATAGGCGTAGTACTCATGATGCTACTCATGATATTCGTATTCTTCAATGATTTAGGAAACGTGCTGAAAAAATAGCTACTATTCACAGCGGCTAAGAATTATGTATGGTAGTTCGTGACTGCTTGCAGTCAAAGAACTACCATACATAATTCTTAGTGCTCCTGTGAAGCAGGAGTATAAAACACATGAGGAAAGTGCCTCTGAAAGAGGCAATAGAGCACGAAGTGCGAACTTTCCGAATGCGTTTTATACCGCTGTGATAACAGGGAATATAAAACACATGAGGAAAGTGAAATATGACCTACAGAAATAATACCAAAATAATTAAAATCGGTGACAAGGTTATTGGTGGTGGCAATCCAATCCTTATCCAGTCCATGACTAACACTGAAACTTCAGATATAGATGCGACAGTAAAACAGATTAAGGCATTAGAGGATGCTGGTTGTGACATAGTAAGATGTACTGCGAATACTCTTGCGGCGGCTCGCGCATTTGACAAGCTGAAAGAACAGACATCAGTTCCTCTTGTTGCAGATATTCATTTTAACTACAATCTTGCTATTGAAGCGATAGAACATGGTGCAGATAAGATAAGAATCAATCCGGGAAATATCGGTGGTGAGGAAAAACTGAAGGCAGTTGTTGAGGCTGCTAAGAAGAAGGATATTCCTATCCGTGTCGGAGTTAACAGTGGCTCTTTGGAACAGCAATTCATTGATAAATATCATGGGGTGAGTGCTGAGGGTATAGTTGAGAGCGCTCTGGATAAAGTAAGAATGATTGAAGAACAGGACTATGACAATATAGTTATAAGCATCAAGTCTTCAGATGTTCTCATGTCAGTTAAAACCCATCAGCTGATTGCCGAAAGAACAAAGTATCCGCTTCATGTTGGAATCACAGAATCAGGTACACTCTGGAGTGGAAATATCAAGTCTTCAGTAGGTCTTGGAATAATTCTTAATCAGGGAATCGGAGATACAATCCGTGTATCCCTTACTGGAGATCCGGTTGAAGAAGTTAAAACTGGAAAACTGATTCTTAAAACATTGGGACTTCGGAATGATGGAATAACACTTGTATCATGTCCGACCTGTGGAAGAACACATATTGACCTTATAGGACTTGCTGAGCAGACAGAGAAGCTCATTAGTAATTATAGTCACCTTAACATCAAGGTGGCAGTTATGGGGTGCGCCGTAAACGGTCCTGGAGAAGCGAGAGAGGCTGATCTTGGAATAGCTGGAGGAGAAGGCGAAGGTCTCATATTCAAAAAAGGTGAGATACTTAGAAAGGTTCCTCAGGATACACTCCTTGCAGAACTTAAGAAGGAATTGGATAGTTGGGAATAGTAATCCTATAGTTGTATAATGATATGTAGGTGTTTAAACAAAATAGAGGTGTATATAATACATGAGTGACAAAAAATTCAAAGAAGTCTTCCAGGGAATCAACCTGGGAGACGACATTGACATATATTTTGATGATGTGGATGTCACTGGAGTTACATTTGTAAAGCAGACATCTATGCTTTACATTGACATTTCATCAACACATTTAATAACCAGAGATATGATAAAAAGGGCGGAGTCAGACGTCCGTCTTTTTGTATTTGGAAAGTATGGAAGAGGCAATGTCACAATTCGTGACAGATATCTTCTTGAAGGTAAATACGATCTTGAACAGATGTTTTCTGTATATAAGGACAGCTTTTATGATGAATTAAAGGACAAGAGTTATATAGAGTACAAGCTTGTTAAGAACTCGGAGATAGAATTCGAAGAGGGAGCAATCATTTTCAAGATTCCAGAAGGAACAATGTCTGTTAACAAAAAACAGAGCATCGAAAAATATTTCCGTGATACATTTGCGCGTAAATTTGGCATGAATGTGAATATAGCTGTGAAGCTTGTTGGAAAGAAACTAAAGACAAATGAAGTAGCTGTTAATAGTACTGAAATCAGAGTTGACACTGAAGGAAATATAGTTGAGGCAGTTCCGATGAGTACTTCTGAAGAAACTGAGTTTATGGAGAAACGTCGCGAGCTGGAGAATAAGCTTGAAGAGACCTACGATTCAGATTCGAACGTGGTTGAGATTTCTCCTGATATTAAACTTGGAAACAGTTCAGCAAAGGAAAAGGCTCAGCAGAAAAAGGATTATAAAGCTAACATCGAAAAAAGAAAGAGAAAATATTTTGATGATAAGGACTGCTTCTATGGTAAGAATGTTGAAGGTGATATAACTGAGATTGCCCAGATAACTTATGAAACACCATATGAAATAGTAGTAAGAGGACAGGTTTTCGGCCTTGAGGAAAAGGTTATCAATAAGAAAAACAGTGATAAAGTACTGCATTTGATTGTAGGAAATATTACAGATTTTACGGATACCATAGGCTTTAAATTCTTTGTTAATGAAGATGACGTTGAATTTATTCTTGAAGATATGCCGGAAAACTGCTTTGTAATGATGAAGGGAATTGCAAAGAATGATACATTTGCAAGAGAGATTGTTCTTCAAAGCATCAATGGTATAAAGAGAATAAATGATTTTCGTCCTAAACGTGAAGATACAGCTCCGGAGAAGAGAGTCGAGCTCCATCTTCATACCCAGATGAGCGAAATGGATGCGGTAACAAATGTAGAAAAAGCAATTCAGAGAGCTGTTGACTGGGGACATAAAGCGATTGCCATAACAGATCATGGAGTTGTTCAGAACTTCCCGACAGCCTGGCATGCTCTGGATAAGGTGAAGAACTGTCCTGAGGATTTTAAGATTCTATATGGTGTAGAAGGGTACTTTGTAGATGATATAAAAACTCTTGTTATGAATAGCCATGGGCAGAGTCTTGATTCGGAATATGTTGTATTTGATATAGAGACGACAGGTCTTTCATTTAAATTCTGCAAGATTATTGAGATTGGTGCGGTAAGGCTTGACAGAGCAGGAAATGTAATCGCCCGTTTTTCAGAATTTGTAAATCCTGAGGTTCCGATTCCATACAATATCGAAAAGCTTACATCCATTAGTGACAATATGGTTAAGGATGCAGACACGATAGATAAAGTTCTTCCGAGATTTTTTGAATTCTGTAAGGATGCAATGTTGGTTGCTCATAATGCTACATTTGATACTACATTTATCAGAGTTAATGCCAAGAAACTTGGAATGAAATATGATTTTACAGCACTTGATACAATGACTCTGGCATACATCTTCCTTCCTGAACTTGGAAGATATACTTTGGACCGACTTACTAAGCATTTCGGACTTACAAATGCTCATCATCATAGAGCATGTGATGATGCTGAGGTTACTTCGGAAATATTTGTTAAACTGATGAATATAATTAATTCAACAGATGCAAAGACGGTAGATGACCTTAATAAGCTTGGAAGTGCTTCACAGGATGCAATTAGAAAAGCTAAATCTTACCATGGAACAATTTTCTTCACAAATGAAACAGGAAGAACCAATCTGTACAGATTGATTTCAGAAAGTCATATTAATTATTTCGGTGGAAATGGTCCGAATAAAAGACCAAGAATTCCTATGTCTCTTATTCAGAAATATAGAGAAGGTCTGGTTGTTGGCTCTGCCTGTGCCTCAGGCCAGCTTTATCAGGCCGTTCTTGAAGGAGAAGACGAGGAAGAACTTGAGAGAATCGTAAGATTTTTCGATTATCTGGAGATTCAGCCTATTGGAAATAACAAGTTCCTTCTTGAAGATGAAAAGGAAGACCGTGTAAATTCCTGGGAGGATCTGCAAAATATAAATAGAGAGATAGTAGCGCTTGGCGAGAGGTACGATAAGCCAGTTGTTGCTAGTGGAGATGTACATTTTCTTGATCCTGAGGATGCTATTTACAGGACTATTATTCTTGAGGGGTCAAGACCGAAGAGCTCTGGAAAGAAGGCTAAAGAGGAAGAAGAAAACAGAGCAAAAGCTGAATCGGAAAATGCTGATAAAGTAATAAACTCTATAAAAGAAGAAATGGAAAATCAGCCACCGTTATATTTTAAAACTACAGATGAGATGCTTGAGGAGTTTTCTTATCTAGGACCGGAAAAAGCTTATGAGGTTGTTGTAAAGAATACAAATCTAGTGGCTTCATGGATGAAGAAGATGGCGCCTGTACGACCTGATAAAGCTCCTCCGGTAATTGAGAATTCAGATCAGATTCTTAGAGATATCTGTAATAATAAAATGCATGAAATCTACGGACCGAATCCACCTGAAATAGTTGTGGACAGACTGAAAAGAGAGCTTGATTCTATTATCGGAAATGGTTACTCGGTTATGTACATAATTGCGCAGAAGCTGGTTTGGAAATCTAATGAAGATGGATATCTGGTAGGTTCAAGAGGATCGGTTGGTTCATCCTTTGCAGCAACGATGTCAGGTATCACTGAGGTTAATCCGCTTCCACCGCATTATATATGTCCAAGCTGCTTCTATACCGAATTCGATTCGGAACGAGTGAAGAAATTCTCGGGAATGTCAGGATGTGATATGCCAGATGCCATATGTCCGAACTGCGGTAAGCCACTTAAGAAGGAAGGACATGATATTCCATTCGAAACCTTCCTTGGATTTAAGGGAGATAAGGAACCGGATATTGATCTTAACTTTTCGGGAGAATATCAGCCTAAAGCGCACGCATACATCGGAGAGATATTTGGAGAAGAGCATTCATTCAAAGCAGGTACGGTAGGTACGGTTGCTGAAAAAACTGCTATAGGTTATGTTATGAAGTACTGCGAGGAAAGAGGAATCTCAAAGCGGTTTGCAGAGATTGAAAGACTTGCTAAAGGCTGTACAGATGTTAAGAGAACAACTGGTCAGCATCCAGGTGGTATTATTGTTATGCCTGATACAGAGGAGATATACAGCTTTACTCCAGTTCAGAAACCGGCAAATGATATGTCGGTTGATATCATAACAACACATTTTGATTATCACTCTATTGATCATAACCTTCTTAAGTTTGATATTCTCGGACACGACGATCCTACTATGATCAGGCGACTTGAGGATTTGACAGGAATAAAGGCAACTGAAATTCCACTTGATGATAAGAAGGTAATGTCACTTTTTAAAGGAACAGAAGTACTTGGCATTACGCCGGATGATATAAATGGAATTCCACTAGGCTCTCTCGGTATTCCAGAATTCGGAACCGAGTTCGCTATGCAGATGCTTATAGATGCAGATCCTGTCAGCTTTTCTGATCTGGTACGTATAGCAGGACTTGCCCATGGTACTGACGTTTGGCTAGGAAATGCACAGGTACTTATTCAGGAAGGCAAATGTAAACTGTCAAGTGCTATCTGCTGTCGTGATGATATCATGGTTTATCTCATGCACATGGGACTTGACTCCGGAGATGCATTTACTATAATGGAAAAGGTTCGAAAGGGACTTGTTGCAAAGGGTAAATACGATAAGTGGCCTGAGATGAGAGCTAAGATGGAGGAAAAGGATGTACCCGATTGGTACATCTGGAGCTGTGAAAAGATAAAGTATATGTTCCCAAAGGCACACGCTGTTGCATACGTTATGATGTCCTGGCGAGTTGCATATTTTAAGATATATTATCCACTAGCATACTATACAGCATATTACAGTATCAGAGCGGATGCATTTGACTATGAGACAATGTGTCAGGGCGAGGAACATCTTGATAGAGAGCTTGAAAGATATATGAGCATGGATAAAAACCAGATGAGTGCAAAGGAACAGCTTCTTTACCGTGATATGAAACTGGTAAAGGAGATGTATGCAAGAGGTTTTGAATTCCTTCCAATCGATATCTATAGAGCTAAGGCAAATCGTTTCCAGATAATTGATGGCAAGATTATGCCAAGCTTTGCATCCATCGAAGGCATGGGTGAAAAAGCTGCAGAACAGCTTGAAGAAGCAGCAAAACAGGGACTTTTCCTGTCACAGCAGGAGCTTCGTAACCGTTCAAAGGTCTCAGGAACAGTAATTGAGAAAATGGCAGAACTCGGCATCCTCGGCGACATGCCTAAGGAGAGCCAGTTGACGTTTGATTTTCTGTGATATTAACAGTTGTTATCTATTGACAAGATATTTAAATATGGTAAGATATCTATAGATGCAGATAAAAGTATCAATTTATATCAAATAAAATCTGAGGACGGAACAGGCAGCCGTCACTACCCATGTGGTCTTAAAGAGATGTGGAAATGTCACCCCACCTATTTTGTTTGATACTTAAGAGCAAGAGCAATCTTGCTCTTTTATGTTATGAGGATGATGGATGAAATTTGATAAAAACGTATTTCATAAAACAAATAAAAAATGGATTTTTCTTGGAAAGATGCGAGAAGAGTTTGTTGAGTTTATTAATGATAATGCAAAAAACATCATACATAATTTGGAACATGACTCTAAAATTGTAATGTATTCCAATAGATTGGTCCATATTGATAAGCATAAAGATGACTTTATATCAAATAATGAATACGAAAGATGTATCGAAGACATACCTGATATTATTAATCATCCAGATTATCTCGCAGTTCATCCTAATGGGAAAAGTATTTCTTTTATTAAAGAATATTCAGGACATGTGAATGTGGCTGTAAGGGTATCTTCTGATGGAAAACTCAGTTTTAGAACAATTTATCCGCTGATAGATGCGATGCTTTCTCATTACATTAATACAAATCATGCATGGAAAGTAGAGTATGATAAGGACGATAAACCTATCATTATAGGGAGAAAAAAGATGATAAAATCAGTAATATTTGACTTGGATGGGACACTTCTTGATACGTCAGAGGGAATAATAAGCTGTGTACAAAAAGTAATAGATCACTTCGGCTACGGACAGCTGGATGATGTGGGCTTCAAAAGCTTTATCGGTCCACCAATCAACAGACACTTAAAGGAAATCTTTAATATATCTGAAGAAGAAAGTATAGAAGCAATGAATTACTTCAGAGGAGAATATATTAAAGGAGATATCTACCGGGCAAAGGTATATCCGGGGCTGGTAGACCTTCTGACGAAATTGAGAGATAGTGGATATAAAACCGGAGTTGCTACATATAAAAGAGAGGACCAGGCTATTTCACTTCTGGAAGAGAAGGGTCTCCTTCAGCTTTTTGATGCAGTCCATGGATCAGACGTGGCAGCTACTCTTACTAAAGCTGAAGTGGTAAATCTTACTATAAATGATCTTGGGGCAGCTGCCTCTGAAACTGTCATGATAGGTGACAGCGATAATGATGCTATAGGAGCGGAAGGAGCAGGAGCTCATTTTATAGGAGTTACATTCGGCTTTGGTTTTCATGATAAGTATGATATAATGAAGTTTCGGAATATCGGAGCAGCAGACAGCTGCGAAGAAATATATAGTATTGTTGATGCTTTTAACAAAAAGAATTAGAAGATTATATTTGGATGTTTTTTGGTCAGTTAAACTATTATTTCCTCTTTGCAGAGACGTTTATTTAAGTATGCTGATGAGATATTCATTATAATTCTAATGGGGAGAAAAATATTATGGGCGAGATTAAACTTCTTGACTGTACCATCCGCGATGGTGGTTATGTCAATGACTGGAATTTCGGACACAACAATCTGATAAGCATTTATGAAAGACTTATAGATTCAGATGTTGATTATATAGAACTTGGTTTCTTAGATGAAAGAAGAGAGTTTGATATCAACAGAAGTATTATGCCTGATACTGACTGTATGGAGAAAATCTATGGCAGCGTTGATAAAAAAGGTAAGATAGTATTTGGTATGATTGATTATGGTACCTGTGGACTGGATCATATAAAGCCTGCAAATGAGAGCTATATCGATGGCATTCGAGTTATTTTTAAGAAGCATCTTAGAGTAGATGCTCTTAAGTTTTGTGCTGAGTTAAAGAAACTCGGTTATATAGTATTTGCACAGCTTGTTTCAGTGACCAGCTATACTGATGAGGAAATGCTCGATCTTATCAGATTGGCAAATGAAGTAAAACCATATGCTGTTTCAATGGTTGATACCTATGGCCTCATGCATCAGAATAACCTGCGACATTTCATGGATCTACTGGATAAAGGTCTGGATCCGGATATTTCACTTGGATACCATGGTCATAATAATTTCCAGATGGGTTATGCTAACTGTATAGCAATGATGGAATACAAAACTGACAGAAACATGCTTGTTGATGGAACTCTTTATGGAATGGGAAAAAGTGCCGGAAATGCACCTATTGAGCTTGTTGCTATGCATATGAATCAGAAATATGGAAAGCATTATCACATAAGTCAGATGCTTGAAGCGATAGATGCAAACATAATGGAATTCTATTCGGCTGCTACATGGGGATACAATCTTTTCTTCTATATTGCAGCTTCAAATGAATGTCATCCTAATTATGTGGCTGATTTAATGAATAAGAAAACACTTTCTATTAAATCAATAAATGAACTTCTTTCAAGACTTCAGGGTGAGAAAAAGCTTCTGTATGATAAGGCATATCTTGAAGAACTTTATAAAGAATATCAGAGTAAGGATGTAGACGATACAGAAGACAGACGAAACTTAGCAGAAAGACTTAGTGGTAAAAAGATACTAATTATCGGCCCAGGTAATTCTGTTATCGATGAAAAAGAGAAAATAGATTCATTCATAATAGATTCGTCTGATGGAGATGAGACTGACAATCTTGTAATAATATCTATCAATTATATTCCAAGAAACATTAATCCCAATATGGTATTTATCAGCAACTCCAAACGATATCTTCAGATGTCATCAGCATTATCAAAAGCAGGTAATGAATATGAGATGATTGGTACATCAAATGTCACAAGTACCTCTGGGAATTTTGATTATACTCTGAATTATGCGAGCTTGATAGATGAAAGCGCAGATATAATAGATAATTCATTTATAATGTTGCTGAAGGCTTTATCAGAGGTTGGAGTAAGCAAGGTTGCTGTAGCTGGTTTTGATGGATATCAGGAAGATAAGCTTAACTTCGTTAACCCTGATATGGAATATACATTTATAAAGGATAGAACCAAAGAACTTAATGAATACGCTAGATGTAAGATTGAAGAGTTAAGTGATAAACTTAGTGTGAGATTCGTTACATCTTCATTATATGAATGATTAAAGGACTTGAATAATTAAGTCTTAATGCGAAATAAACATATATTAAAAAGGGAGTAACTGTCCAGTTGGTAAGTTATAAGCAGAATAAAAAAACTCGAATGCTTGTATTCTAAGAGTTTTATTCTACTTACATCCTAACCATGCTGAATAACTACTGAACAGTTA
>JAILEL010000028.1 GCA_024687845.1 Eubacterium sp. | reverse complement strand
CTTTTTGTTTACTTATCTCATGATACCTGTGAAGCAGGAACTCAAAAAGCATGATTCAGTGCCTCCGAAGGAGGCAATAGAACATCGAATATTAGGCTTATTTAAGCTTGCTTAAGAATAAGCCATATTCGATGTGGACTTAAGAATGCTTTTTGAGTTAACTGTGAATAGTATAGAAACAATCATATAGCTATGATAAACCATTGTCAAATGATAACTGGTTGTGTTACGATTGCACGTATGTGATGTAGTGGCGTACAATCAATAAAAAAATAATTGGGTGAATGAAGAATGTATAGATTTTTTAGATTTTTGATAAAACATAAGAAATCAGTAATTATTTTTTACAGTGTACTTGCCGTGCTGATGGCCATTTTATCAAGGCGGGTTAAGGTCAACAATGATCTGGCTGACTATCTTCCCAAGGATTCTGACTCCACCATCGCTATAGATGTTATGGAAAAGCAGTTTGATGAAGAGCTTCCGAATCTTCAGGTGATGGTGAAGGATATATCATTAAAGGAGGCGTCTGAGCTTGTTTCCGTATATGAAAAAATAGATGGTGTGATAGCTGTCAGCTGGGCAGAGACTATGACTTCGGACTTTATCAGTATGCCTGTAGAGATGCTTCCGGATTCAACGCTCAGTAAGTATTATAAAGATGGAAATGCACTCTATACCCTTACTGTTGATCAAAACAAAGAATTAGATACCCTTGATGAGATAAGGAATGCAGCGGGCAAAGAAACAGTCGTTTCGGGCTCTTTTGCTGATGAAAAGATAGCTCAGGGTACTGCACCAAGAGAAATTATGATAACAGTAGTGATAGCTATTTCATTTGCTATGTGTCTGTTACTACTCAGCATGGACTCATGGCTGGAGCCCTTCATTCTGCTGCTTTGTCTTATAATCGGAGTAATTATCAATGCAGGAACCAATATAATATTTGGTACTATTTCATCAATGACCAACACTGCTGCGAGTGTTCTTCAGATGGGAGTATCCATAGATTATTTCATATTCATTCTTCACAGATTCAGAGAGAACCGGGAAGAAATAATGAATTCTACAGATCTTGAAGATAGTAGCAGGAAGAAATCAGAAGAAGCGATGGTAAAATCCATGGTACAATCTTTTTCTTCGATACTTTCAAGCTCGCTTACTACTATTATCGGCTTTGTTGCCCTTATGTTTATGAGATACCGTATCGGGCTTGATATGGGACTTGTTCTCTCTAAAGGTGTAGCAACAAGCCTTCTGACAGCCTTTACGCTTCTGCCATGTATGACTCTTATTCTTGAGAAAGCGGTTGAAAAAACAAGACATAAAGCAATAATCAGTAGTGCTTCAGGACTGGCGAAGCTGTCTAAAAGAATACATATACCATTGATGATTATTTTCGTTCTGCTCATATTCCCTGCACTTTATATGCAGCTTCATAATAAGTATTATTATGGCACCTCGCATATGTATAAGGATACACATTCGGTAGCAGTTGAAGCAGCAGAAATCAAAAGGATTTTTGGCGAAAATAATACCATGGTTCTTCTGGTACCAAAGGGGCAGACTGCCTCAGAAAATATGCTGATAAAAGAATTAAAGTCAATGGAGGAAATGAAGAGTGTAACTTCTTATAGTGAACTTTTCGGGCTCACGATTCCAGAAGAACTGCTTCCGAAAGAGTACATTTCTCTTCTACATTCAGATGAATATAGCAGAATTGTTATGGAACTGTCCTTAGGAACAGAGGACGAAGAAACCTTTGAAAAGATCGATGAGATAAAGGAGAAGGCGTCTGCATATTATGGAGAGGAGTTCCATCTTATTGGCGGAAGTGTCTCAACTTATGATCTGAAAAATGTAATCTCGGCCGATAGCATCAAGGTTAATATGATAGCAATCGGAGCGGTATTTCTTGTATTGCTGCTTTCCTTTAGGTCGCTTATCATTCCAGTCATGCTTACACTTTCAATAGAAGGAGCTATATGGATTACCATGGCAGTTCCTTATATCACTGGAAGCCATCTTTTCTATATTGGCTATCTGATAGTAAGTTCAGTGCTGCTTGGTTCTACGGTAGATTATGCTATTCTCCTGACTAACAGATATAGAGAGATAAGAAAAGATAATATGGAGCTGGATAAAAGAGAAGCGGTTCAGCGGGCGATTTCTATCTCCGCAGTATCCATCATGTCCTCCGGACTTATTCTGTCAGTAGCAGGATTTCTACTGAATCTGATATGCGTAAATCAGGTAACCGCCCAGTTGGGAAGAAACCTGTTCCGTGGAACAGTAATGGCAATGATGGTGGTAATATTTGTACTTCCAGGACTCTTAATTACATTAGATAGATTTATAATTAGAAAGAGAACATAAATATAATATTTTGTTACTATCCAAGGTTTATGGGAAGACTAAGGCACCTCTGAAAATAAAACAGGGGTGCTTTTTGAATGTTCTAAATGGTTTGATGGCTTTTTTATGGCAAGTGGGTGTAATACTTGTCTTGTTTCTTGTTATATAGTAGAATGAGAAATCGTCAAATTACAAAATAGTAACTACAGATGGAGAAAAATTATGAGTAAAAAGAAAATATTAATACCTGTAATAGCTGCTATTGCAGTTCTTGCTGTAATAGCATTTGCTATCGTGTTTAGCAAGAAAAAATCCTCAAATAATGTATCCGACACTGAAGAACTTGTTCTTGCAGATGAGGAGAATGACTCATTTGAAGAAATGGATGAACCAGAATCCGAAGGAAATGGACCGGATTCCGAGGAGGAAGAAAGCAGTCCGGATGAAGAAACAAATGATTCTGACGGTCCGGAGGTTTCGAGTGGAAATACTTCATCAGGTTCTCAGGATGGACCATCTTCTCCGGGGGATGAAAGTGACAGGAGCAAGAAGCCTGTTATGTATGATATAAATACTCTTCCTGTTGTCAAAAAAGATGATAACTACCGTACCTGCTATGAGGTATTTGTTAGAAGCTTCTATGATAGTGATGGGGATGGAATTGGTGACCTGAAGGGGCTGATTGAAAAGCTTGATTATATAAATGATGGAAATGATAATACAGATAATGACCTTGGTTTTGATGCTTTATGGCTTATGCCGATCATGCCATCACCAACATATCATAAGTACGATGTAACTGATTACGAAAATATTGATCCTGAATATGGAACTATGGAGGATTTCGAAAAATTAGTTGAAGAATGCCATAGTAGAGGAATTAAGATATATATTGATTTTGTAATGAATCATACATCTTCCCAGCATGAATGGTTTAAGCAGGCTACTGATTATCTGAAGGAGAAGTCGGCGGAAGAGATTGCTGGGCTGACTGGTGAAAATGGCAAGATTACTTCTTCAGATTGTGAGTATTTGGATTATTATAATTTTACTACTGAAAATAAGGGAAGTGGTTATACTAAACTTGAAGGTACAAAGGATGGTGTCACCATATATTATGAATCTCAGTTCTGGAGCGAAATGCCGGATCTGAACCTTAGTTCAACAGCTGTTAGAGGTGAGATGGAAGCTGCTGCCAGCTTCTGGCTTGATAAGGGAGTTGACGGTTTCAGACTTGATGCAACAACTTATTACAGTGAGGCAGGAAATGACGCTAATATAGAGATTCTTAAGTGGTTTAACTCTTATGTGAAGTCTAAGAAGGAAGATGCTTATATTGTTGGAGAAGCATGGACTGATGAAAAGACTTATTCGAAAATGTATGAGAGCGGAGTTGACAGCTTCTTCTCCTTTGATTTTGCCAATAAGGATGGAATAATAGCCAAAACTGTATCCGGTAATTCAAAGAGCGGTGCTTCTTCCTATGGAAAAGCACTTGAAACAAATGATTCTGATATAAAACAATACGCTGAAAAATATATTGATGCGCCTTTCCTTTCAAATCATGATACTGGAAGAGCA
Organism: Eubacterium sp.; assembly: GCA_024687845.1. Next base: position 19,609 of record JAILEL010000028.1, on the reverse strand, counting down.
GCGGGATATTTTGCAGGAGATGATTCAGAGTCACAGCTTAAGATGGCATGGGCACTCAGCCTCTTCCAGGGCGGAAGTTCGTATGTATATTATGGTGAAGAGCTGGGAATGAAGGGTTCTGGTAAGGACGAAAATAAGAGAGTTGGAATGTACTGGTCAAAGGATTCAGATGCAGAAGGAATGTGTAAGGCTCCAGATGATGCTGAAGAAGTTGAGATGAAATATGACAGTTATGAAGAGCAGAAGGACGACTACTATTCCATCTATAACTTCATGAAACAGCTTATCAAGCTAAGAAATATGCATCCGGAAATAGCAAGAGGCGAAAATGAGTTCTTATCTGACATTTCAAATGATAAGATATGTGCTATAAAAAAATCCTACGAAGGAAAAGAAGCAATCATCATTTATAACTTGTCAAATGAAAGTGCAGATGTTGATGTTTCAGGATTATCAACTAATGGATTTACAGGAGCATCGATGAGCCTGGGTGGACTGCTGCAGACTCAGCCAGGAGATATTGGATTCTCAGGAGAAGCAACCTATACGCTTCCTCCGTATTCCGCAATCATCTTAAACTAATGGTAAATCTTTTTCCTGCTCTGAGTCAAACTTGATATTTATTCTTCTGATTGGTACAATGTCTATTAGTGCTGGTGTTCGAATGCATCAGGCACGCAGACGAAGTTTTATGATATGTATAGACGGACATACGAGGAAGAAGTATGAGAAAATTATGTAATGCTGTAATAATAATATGTCTGGTTGTTATGTATGCTTCTTTAGGTGTTGCTCTCACTTCAACCCCAAAACCAATAGAAAGTAATAATGATGAGATAAGTGGAGACCAGAATCTTCCAGAATATGAGGTGCTTCATTCAATAGAAGAGTTTGACGAGAGAATAAAGTCTGAGGTTGAGAATGGACTTGACGGTGATTTTCATATCATGGTTTCGACAAATGTAACAGAGGATGAGATTAAAGAGTGTTGCAGACAGCTTGATATATTTGAAGGAAGGGCTACAGAGTATGTTTTTTCCAATTCAAGTCAGCAGGATGAGGGCGGACCTGTAATCGAAAGTGATGAAATGGCTGTAAACGTTACTTATAAAAGAAGTATTGAGAGCTATGTTTACGATGCAATCATGAATGGAAAAGATATTCCCGAAGATAAAACAGAGGCATCCGAAGTTAAAACAGTGGTTGAACAAATCCTTAAAGACTGTATAAAGGATGGAATGTCTGATTATGAGAAAGAACTGGCTATTCATGACTATCTCATAAATAATAGTATATACCCTGATGAAGCAAGCTATGAAGCGGATTATGACCGTTCCTCTTATGGTGTGCTTGTAAAGGGAAAGGGAGTATGCGAAGGTTATGCCAGAACGACAACACTTTTGCTCAGATGCTGTGGAGTAGAATCCAAGCTCATCAGAGTCAGGGAAATAAAAGAGAATACCGATGAGACTTATTATTATTTCTGGACGCAGGTTAAGCTTGATGGAAAATGGTACAATCTTGATGTCTCTGCTGATTCGAACTATGCGGGAGATGATGATTATTACCATACATATTTTAATGTAACTACTGATATTATGAAGAAGCAGGTTGCTTTTGAGGAAACTGAACTTGAAACGTGTGATTCAATGGATATGAATTATTATAATAAGGATGGACGTTTCTTCACGAGTAATGATAGTTTTCAGTCTTATGTGAAATCACAGCTTGAGGAAGGAAACAGAGAAATGATAGAGTGCGCAATCACTGACCTGGATCTGAGTCAGGAAACTTTGAACTTCATATTTGATTATGAGGGAGTTAGCACTTATCGGAAAAACTGGCGTGGAGTTGATGATTACAAGGTACTTAAAATTATAATAAACTGAAAGTATATTTACTGAATGGAAAGAACAGAAATGAAAATAGTAATGCCTGATGATGTCAGGTTCATAATTGAAAATTTAAATAATTCAGGGTACGAAGCTTATGCTGTTGGTGGATGTGTGCGTGACAGTATTCTCGGAAGAACTCCGAATGACTGGGATATTACAACTTCTGCAACACCCTATCAGGTTAAGCAGGTTTTCAGAAGAACTGTTGATACAGGGATTAAGCATGGAACTGTTACGGTACTTCTTAAGAACAACGGATATGAGGTGACTACCTACCGTGTTGATGGAGAATATACAGACCATCGAAGACCGGACGAAGTTTCATTTACCAGTGAGCTCTCAGAGGATCTGCTGAGACGTGATTTTACCATAAATGCCATGGCCTACAATGAAAATGATGGTCTGGTTGATCTGTATGGTGGACTGGAGGATCTTGAGAATCATATTATCAGGTGCGTTGGTGTAGCTGATGAAAGATTCGATGAGGATGCACTCAGGATAATGAGAGCTGTCAGATTTGCGGCTCAGCTTGGATTCGAAATAGAAAATGAGACAAGAGATGCTATGCGGAAACATGTGCCGGAGTTAAAACAGGTCAGTGCAGAGAGGATTGAAACTGAGCTGACTAAGCTTCTTATTTCTCCTCATCCGGAGAAGATTCTGGATATGTACGAGCTGGGAATTACTGCTGAGGTACTGCCTGAATTTGACGAAATGATAAGTACAGAGCAGAATTCAAAGTATCATATATATGATGTTGGAAGACATACGATTGAAGTTATGAAGAATGTATCTTCAGATAAGGTGATGAGATATAGCGCCCTGCTTCATGATTCAGGAAAGCCAAAGTGTAAGACAACAGATGAAAGTGGAGCGGATCATTTCTACGGCCATAATGTAGTCAGCGAAAAGATTGCAGAGAAGGTGCTAAGACGTCTTAAGATGGATAATGATACAATCCGTGATGTTAAGAAGGTTGTATATTGGCATGATTTCGGACTTAAGGGAAATGTATCAAAGCGCGCTGTCAGAAAAATGCTGAGCTCTATGGGTGAAGAGTATTTTGACAGATTTGCCGAGATTAAAAGAGCAGATATTCTGGGACAGAGCGACTACAATCGGGAGAGCAGCTTAGAAACACTTGAACTTATAAAGAAATACCATGACGAAATAATGGAAGAAGGGAATGCGCTCAGCATAGGCGACCTGGCTGTCAAAGGAAAGGATCTGATAGAGCTTGGAATAAAGCCAGGACCGGAGATGGGAGCTATCCTGAAGGGAATGCTGGAAAAGGTTCTGGATGCTCCTGAATATAATACTCGGGAAAAGCTGCTAGAATATGCAACAGCGAGAATGAATAGTTTCGAAAGAAATAAAGATATATAAAAAGATCAGCCCATCTGTGATGGGCTGATTTGCATTTGAATAGGATATTTGAAATAAACTATAATAAATCTTTATTTATAGATGTAAAACAGATTAGGTAACCATCCTCTGTAGGATGGATTACTTTGGCATATGCATCTTCATCTTTAATCTTAAGCATCAGGTTATTTTTTTCTTTCAGGCTTACATCCGTGGAAAAGATAGCGTATTTCCTGTTCTCAGAGATACGAGTTATAGTTCCTGTATATTCCTTTCCACTTACCATCTTTTCTTCCAGTATAAAAAATGAATATTTTTCAGGAGCCAATCGTTCAGCCCATGTGATATCCGTTAAGGGATGAGTACATAAAATGGTATTACCTATGCTTTTAACCTCGTATATTTTTGTTAATGAAGCAGCTCCTTTTAGAAGAATGCTGTTTTCACTCAAAAACTTTATTTCTTCTGAAATTAGATTTTTGGTATTTTCTGTTATAAAGATCTGCCCACCAACAGTCAGACCTTCTACACGTCCTGTCATATTAACGGTTGAACCTATACAGCCGTATTTCATTTTGTCAGCCGAGCCAATATTTCCAACAACTGCATTCCCGGAATTTATTCCTATTCCCATTTCGAGCTCGGGATATCCGTTTTGACGATTCCAATTATTAATCTCGGACATTGCATTTTCCATTTCGATAGCACATTTTACTGAGCGAGATGCATGGTCAGACTGCTCTTTAGGTGCTCCGAATACAACAAATATTCCATCTCCCAGGAACTCCAGAATGGTTCCTTCATTCTTCTTAATAATAGCAGACATTTTTTCAAAATAATGATTGAGCGTAATTATCAGAATATCTGGTGAAAGCCTGGTGCTGAGAGCAGTAAATCCCCGGAGATCACTCATAAGTATGGTTACATTTCTGGTCGTGCCGCCAACCCTCTCACCATTAGGGGAAGTAAGTACATATTCTGCGATTTCGGGAGAAGTATATCTGGTAAAAGCAGAATTGACCTTAAGAAGCTGAGTGAGGTCAGATATTACCATAAGAAACTGGACAGCGTCCCCCTTATAGCACATTATCTTTACATGCACATTATGAGCCGAGCCATCATTGTAATATTCAACGATTGCTTCCTGGGCTTTCATCTTATTAATAACAGCATCAATAATAAGTTGGATAAAGCTGTCATTTTCCTGAATAAAAGGAACAGCGTCCCAGAAGCGGGTTTTCTGGTCGGCTGAGATACCGAACAGCTTCTCAGCTGCGGTATTTGTATATAGAAGTATTCCGGAAGAAGATAGAACACACACGGCATCTTCAGTATTTTGAATAATGTAATTTACTTGTTCAGGACTGACTCCCTGCATGTTATCCTATCCTCCGGTAATTAATTATTTATAAGTTTCGTAAATCTTTTTACATACATCCATGTAGTCGTCTGTGAGCTTTCTCAGACGCTGAGACAGATGGCAGAGAATCATATCAATCTCAAATGGATTATCTTTAAAGAGCTGCTTTAAATCATTCATACGAATTATTTCAACACTGGTATCATCTTCTTCAGCTACAGCAGTTGCACTTCTTTCTTCTTCGGCAAGCATTCCCATTTCACCAAAGAAAGCGCATGGAAATAGCTGAGTGAGACGCTTTTCATATGCAGTGCCATAATCCAGATAGATTCCAACAACACCCTTTCTTATTGCGTACATGCAGTTTCCAGTCTCGCCCTGTTTGAAAATTACAGTACCCTTCTTATAGGTTTCGATTGGAAGTGATGAATCTTCGCTAAGCTTTCCTTCAGATTTACGAGCAGATTCAACACTTGGTTTCAGGAGATTTATCTTAGAAGCAATATAAATATCGATATATTTCTTAGCCTTTTCCATTAAACTTGTATTCGTTTTATCGACATCAGATTCAATGAATTCTTTGAGAAATGAACTCGCACCGTTATATTCTTCAGTAAGAGCTCTTATTCTGCTTCCAATATGATTCATTATTTCAATAACTTTATCTGGGTCTTCTTCAAAATAAGCACTGAGCTCGCTCTCAGGAATCTCTTTGACACGTACTTTTCCATCGGCGACAACAGTTGTGCTTCGAGGAGTGCCATCAATCACAGCTAACTCTCCAAAATACTGACCGGCATATAAATCGGTAAGCTTTTTCTGCTCAGCCTTTCCGTAGCTTACATAGACACCAACAACTCCATCTTCAATCTGGAAAAAACTATTGCCCCTATCACCTTCATTAAAAATAATATCTTTGTTATTGAATATTTTTTCGAACATGCTGCTTTCCTTTCTCAACTATGTAATTGGGATAAATAAAACTGCATTCCCATATGTTATTAATCATATTTTTATTAGAGAGCTTTGTCAACCGTGAAGTTGCTATTCACAGTGACTTAAAGCGCACTCTTAAGTCCACATTGAACAACAACTTTTTCTTTATAAATCTAAATATTTGTGTTAGTATATACTCTGTATAAGTACGTCATAGCAATATTTTGCATATTGAAGGATAGAAGGATGTATAAGTATCTCTGTGACGACAATGATTTGATTAGAGGTTATGAAACAATGAAAATTACTAAAATGCATGGCATTGGAAATGATTATGTTTATATCGACTGCACTAAGCAGGGAATTGAGGATCCGTCATCACTGGCTATAGCTATCAGCGACAGACATTTTGGGGTAGGCTCAGATGGGCTTATACTCATAAAGCCAAGTGATAAGGCGGATTTTATGATGGATATGTATAATGCTGATGGTTCCAGAGGTATGATGTGTGGAAATGGAATCAGGTGCGTTGGCAAGTATGTTTATGATCATGGTCTGACGGATAAGAAGATTATCACGATAGAGACTCTGTCAGGTATCAAGACACTGAATCTCTTTATAAAACCAGTAGAAGAAGTTCTGGGCTATCAGGCGGTCTCAAACAAGGGATATGTTGTTTACGAAGCGACAGTTAACATGGGAGCTCCGGTGTTTGAGCCTGATGATGTTCCGGTTATCTTATCTGAAGGTTATGCACCAAAGAAGCTTTCTTCTATTATAGATATGAGTTCTATGAAGGACATGGGACTTATGTCAGATGAGAGAGTGGTAATTAAAATGCCTATAATAGTTAATGATGCATTTTATAATAGTACCTGCATCTCAATGGGTAATCCTCATGCGGTGGTTTTCGTAGATGATGTAGACAACTTCCCGATAGAAACTGTAGGACCAAAGTTTGAAAACAATCGCTTATTCCCAGAAAGAGTCAATACTGAGTTCGTTCAGATAATTGACAGAAATACTGTAAAAATGCGAGTATGGGAGCGCGGCTCAGGTGAAACCTTTGCTTGTGGAACCGGCGCTTGCGCAACAGTTGTTGCCTGCGTATTAAATGAAAAAACAGACAGTGAAGTTACTGTAAAACTTCTAGGCGGAGATCTGAAAATCAGATGGGATATGGAAAGCGGATCTGTATTCATGACAGGCCCGGCAACCACAGTTTTTGAAGCATATTTATAGATGCTAATATTCATAAAAAACATCTATCAAGATATAAAGAATTATTAAGAAAGGTAGTACCAAGATGTTTAAGGCAAATCCAGATTATTTAAAGTTACCAGGTAGTTATCTGTTTTCAGATATAGCAAGAAAGGTTAATGAATATCAGACTGCAAATCCAGATAGAAAGATTATAAGGCTTGGAATCGGTGATGTTACTCAGCCTCTCTGTCCGGCAGTTATTAAGGCTCTTCATTCAGCTGTTGATGAGATGGCGGATGCGGCAACCTTCAAGGGGTATGCTCCGGATCTTGGCTACAGCTTCCTCAGAGATATTATAGTAGAGAAAGCCTTTAAGGTTTTGGGCGCTGAAGTATATGCAGATGAAATATTTATCAGTGATGGAGCTAAGTCTGATTCTGGAAATATTCAGGAGATTTTTGCAAAGGATACAAAGGTTGCAGTGTGTGACCCTGTTTATCCTGTGTATGTTGATACAAATGTTATGGCTGGCAGAACTGGGAATTATGATGCCAAAACAGGCCTCTGGAGTGATGTAATATACATGCCATGTACTGCTGAGAATGGTTATGCTCCTGAGCTTCCACCGGAATCAGGAAGTGGCGTGCCAGATGTTATTTATCTCTGCTTCCCAAACAATCCGACTGGAGCTACGATTACGAAGGATATGCTTCAGGGATGGGTTGATTATGCAAATAAGGTCGGAGCGGTTATCATATATGATGCTGCTTATGAAGCTTATATTTCTGAAGAAAATGTTCCACACTCTATCTATGAGTGCGAGGGAGCCAGAAGCTGTTCTATAGAGATTCGATCATTTTCCAAGAATGCTGGATTTACAGGAACAAGACTTGGATACACCGTTGTTCCTAAGGATATTAAGGATAATGATGGAAATGAACTTAGAGGGCTTTGGGCTAGAAGACATGGAACCAAGTTTAACGGTGCTCCATACATCATCCAGAAGGCTGGAGAGGCTGTTTTCTCTGAAGAAGGACAGCGTGAGACAAATGAACAGATTGCTTATTATATGAAGAATGCAAAGTATATTCTCGAAGGACTTCACGCTGCAGGATATACAGTTTCAGGTGGTGTAAATGCTCCCTATATCTGGCTTAAGACTCCGGATAATATGAGTAGCTGGGAATTCTTCGATTTCCTCCTTAAGGAGGCAAATGTAGTTGGAACCCCAGGTTCAGGCTTCGGACCAAGTGGAGAAGGACATTTCCGTCTGACGGCATTTGGAAGCTATGAAAATACAGTTGAGGCAATTGACAGAATTAAAAAGCTGTAAGGATTAATACAGATAATAAATTGGTTAGCAGATTTGATGCTTAAAAGGAGGATAATGATGAAGGTTGTTCTTTTAGCAGGTGGATATGGAACAAGAATAAGTGAGGAGAGTCATCTTAAACCAAAGCCGATGATTGAAATCGGAGGAAAGCCGATTCTCTGGCATATTATGAAGGAATATTCGTATTATGGATTCAATGAATTTATTATATGTGCGGGATACAAGCAGCATGTAATAAAGGAGTGGTTTGCAAATTATTATCTTCATAATTCTGATATAACATTTGATTTTTCAGATGATAATAAGATGACAGTTCATAGTAATGTGGCAGAACCATGGAAGGTTACTATTGTTGATACAGGTCTTAATACCATGACAGGTGGAAGAATCCTCAGAATCAAAGATTATGTTGGTGATGAAACTTTTATGCTTACCTATGGCGATGGCGTCTGCGATATAAATATGAATGAACTACTTGATTTTCATAAAAAACATGGTAAGATAGCGACTATTACGGCTATCCAACTGGGACAGAGATTTGGAATCCTGGATATCAAAGACGATGGAGTTATTACAAGCTTCAGAGAGAAAGACCAGGATGACAGTGCCCGCATCAATGGTGGTTATATGGTGCTTGAACCAGAAGTATTTAACTATCTTGAAAACGACAGTACAATATTTGAACAGGCACCAATGATAAATATGGCCAAAGATGGACAGTTAATGGCCTATGAGTATGATGGCTTCTGGCAGTGCATGGATACAAAACGCGAAATGGACAAGCTGAACGGCCTCATAGAATCCGGCCAAGCCCCATGGATGGTATGGAATAGGTAACGATTACGAAGTAATCGTTGCTCCGAGCAAAGCGAGGATACGCTATGTGAGCGAAGCGAGCAGAGCCAGACCTTGCGAAGCAAGGGATGCAAGCTCACGAAGTGAGATTGGTACAACAGGTAACGATTACGAAGTAATCGTTGCTCCGTATTTTAAAAATTTTATATATAGTAGGTTTATAACATGACTAAAAAAGATTTAGAGTTCTATAGTGGTAAAAAGGTTCTTGTCACTGGTCATACTGGCTTCAAGGGAAGCTGGCTGTGCCAGATTCTTATAGGGGCAGGTGCTGAGGTTACGGGATATTCTCTTGAACCTCCTACAAGCCCGAGTCTTTTTGATGAGGCTGGTATAGCAGATAAGATTAACAGCATAATAGGAGACATCAGAGATAGAGAACATCTGATGCGTGTTTTTGATGAGGTACAGCCTGAGATTGTATTTCACCTTGCCGCACAGCCTATAGTAAGAACATCGTATAAAGATCCAGTTGGTACTTATGAGACAAATGTGATGGGAACGGTGAATATCTGCGAGGCTGTAAGGCTTCATAATTCAGTTAAATCCTTTCTCAATGTAACAACTGATAAGGTCTATAAGAATAATGAGTGGTGCTGGGGATATCGTGAAAATGAGCCGCTTGATGGCTATGATCCATATTCTAATTCCAAGTCCTGCTCAGAGCTTGTAACACATAGTTATATCAATTCGTTTTATAACGATATGGATGTGGCAGTATCAACTGCCCGTGCTGGAAATGTAATCGGTGGCGGCGATTTTGCGCCTGACAGAATCATTCCAGACTGCGTACGAGCTGCTGAGAAAAACGAAGTTATAGTTGTTCGTAATCCATATTCAACCAGACCATATCAGCACGTACTTGAGCCGCTTAACATTTATCTGACTATTGCAAAGGAGCAGTACGCGGATAAAACTAAGGCTGGCTTTTATAATGTTGGACCGGATGATGCGGACTGTGTGACAACAGGCACGATAGTTGATATTTTCTGCAATGCATGGAATTCAGATGGCACAGAGATTACCTGGGAAAACAAATCAGATGGTGGACCTCATGAGGCTAACTTCCTGAAGCTTGACTGTTCCCTTGTAAAACAGACCTTTGGCTGGAAGCCCGTGTGGGGAATCAAAAGGGCAGTTCAGATGGTTGTTCAGTTTTCAAAGAGAAGAATCTCAGAGCCTGATAAGGTTGCAGAAGAGATGAACAAGGAAATAAATGAGTTTTTTGCATAAATCGTAACTATTATAAATTGTAAGAAGGAGACAGAGAAATGTCTAAATGGAATAGTGAGCAGGAGGCCCGCGAGGAGATAAAGGGACTTGTTGCCGAATATTATAATCAGTTTAAGAAACCAGAACAGGAAAAGGCTTTTGAAGAAGGAGACCGTATATCTTATGCTTCAAGAGTATATGATGAGAAGGAAATGCTTTCTCTTACAGATGCTACTCTTGATTTCTGGCTTACAACAGGAAGATTTTCAGATGAATTCGAGAAGAATTTTGCAGAGTGGATAGGTGTAAGATTTGCAAATCTCGTAAATAGTGGTTCGTCTGCGAATCTGATTGCATTTATGGCACTTACATCACCACTTCTTGGTGACAGACAGATAAAGAGAGGCGACGAGGTTATTACAGTTGCTGCAGGATTTCCTACAACAGTTGCACCGGTTCTTCAGTATGGTGCAGTTCCTGTGTTTGTAGATGTCAAACTGCCACAGTATAACATTGATCCTGCTCTTCTTGAAGGTGCGCTTTCAGATAAAACCAAGGCAGTGATGATTGCACATACCCTTGGTAATCCATTCGACTTAAAGGCAGTAAAAGAGTTCTGCGATAAGCATAATCTCTGGCTCGTAGAAGATAACTGTGATGCCCTTGGAACAAAATATACAATTGATGGAGTTACTAAGTTCTCCGGAACATGGGGAGATATTGGAACCAGTAGTTTCTATCCACCACATCATATGACGATGGGAGAGGGTGGATGTGTTTATACAGACAATCCACTCCTGAATAAGATAGTTAAGAGCTTCCGCGACTGGGGACGTGATTGCGTATGTCCTTCTGGAAGAGATAATTTCTGTGGACATAGATTTGACGGACAGTATGGGGAACTTCCTGCAGGTTATGATCATAAGTACGTATATAGTCATCTTGGTTATAATCTCAAGGTTACAGATATGCAGGCTGCTGTTGGAGTAGAACAGCTGAAGAAATTCCCTACATTTATAGAAAGAAGAAAAGAAAACTGGGCTTATCTGAGAAAAGCACTTTCAGATCTTGAGGATAAGCTGATTCTTCCTGAGGCGGCTGAAAATTCAGAACCATCCTGGTTTGGATTCTTAATAAGTGTTAAGCCGGAATCAGGATTTAACAGAAATGATGTTACTAAATATATTGAGAGTAAGAATGTTCAGACAAGACTTCTCTTCAGTGGCAATCTGACACTGCATCCTTGCTTCGACAGCATAAGAGGAACGGATGCATATAGAGTTGCAAGCAGTCTTGATGTTACCAATTACATAATGAATAACTCCTTCTGGATAGGTGTATATCCTGGAATGACTGAAGAAAAGCTGGCTTATATGAGCAAGGTTATTCATGAAGCACTTTCCTAAACAGTAGATAATCTGGGATAGAAGGATTGTTTTAATTGAGCAATAGTCAGTAATTAATAACAAGAAAAACATCAAGGAGTTTTGGATGAAAAATGTAATTATAACCGGTGCAACTGGAATGCTTGGTGCCCACGTTGCAGCTATATTACTTGGACAGGGAGTAAATGTCACAGCCATTGTGCGTCCTATGTCTGAAAAAATGCATAATCTTGAGTCTCTGGAGGTAAAGGAAACCGCTGAGATTCGTGATATGGGAAAACTTAATGTAGTAGAATGCAGCTTGTGGGATCTCCCAACCCTTAGAGATAAGCTGGGATGGGAACATGATACATTTTTCCATTTTGGATGGGGACATACCTTTGGTCCGGGCAGAAATGATGCTGCAAAGCAGGAATCAAATATTAAGGCTGCTATAGATGCAGTTCATCTGGCTTACGAAGCAGGTTGTAAAACCTTTATTGGAGCAGGATCTCAGGCAGAATTCGGAATAGTAAGTGGGAATCTCTCAGATGAGCTTCCGAAGGATCCGATAACTGGATATGGTATAGCCAAGCTTGCAGCAGGCAGACTTACTGCACTTGAATGTAAGAATCTCGGAATGAGACAATGCTGGTGCAGAATCCTAAGTTGCTATGGTCCTGGAGATAATGACTATACAATGGTTATGTCAGCAATCAGAACCATGCTAAAGGGTGAGCGAATGAAGTTTTCGCCGGCTGAGCAGGTGTGGGATTATATATATGCAGAGGACTGTGCGAGAGCATTTATTGCAGTCGGTGAGTCCGGTGTTGATCAGAAAGCATATACTATTGGTTCAGGTGAGCAGAGACTGCTCAGAGACTATATTTATGCAATCAGGGATGCAATCAATCCAACTCTTGACGTTGGAATCGGGGAGAGAGATTACAATCCAAATCAGGTAATGCATCTTGTAGCTGATATCAATGATCTTGTGGCAGATACAGGATACAGACCGGAAACTTCTTTTGAAGACGGAATCAGAAAGACTGTAGAATGGGCGAAGAAGAACGCTTAATTAACACAACACATCAAATTATTCGGAGGCATGACATGGCCAGAAAGAAAGTTAGTGTACTTATACCTTGTTATAATGAAGAAGAAAATGTAGTTCCTATGAGCAAGGCTATTCAGGAAATGTTTGAGGAAAATCTTCCTCAGTATGATTATGAACTGCTTTTTATTGATAATGCTTCTTCAGATAATACCCGTCCGCTTCTTCGGGAAATATGCAAGCGGAATAAACATGTGAAGGCTATTCTGAATGCCAAGAATTTTGGACAGTTCAACTCACCATATTATGGAATGCTACAGACAACAGGCGACTGTGTTATTTCTATGGTATGTGATTTTCAGGATCCAATTGAAATGATACCTAAGTATCTGGCGGAATGGGAAAATGGATACAAGATTGTAATCGGAATAAAAACCTCAAGCCAGGAAAATAAACTGATGTATGCATTGAGATCAATGTATTACAGTTTCGTAAAGAAATTCTCGGATGTTGAACAGATTCAGCATTTTACAGGATCCGGTCTTTATGACAGAGAATTTATAGAGGTGCTTAGAAATCTTGATGATCCAACTCCTTTCTTGAGAGGAATTGTTGCAGAACTCGGATTTGAGCGTAAAGAGATCGAGTATGAACAGCCTAAAAGAAGAGCTGGAAAGACTCATAATAACTTCTATACCCTATATGATGCGGGCATGCTGTCTATTACATCCTATACAAAGATTGGACTTAGACTATGTACGTTTTTCGGCGTAATTGTAGCATTGATAAGTATTATAATAGGGCTTGTTTATCTCGTTCTGAAGCTGACAAACTGGTATGGTTTTGAAGCAGGTATGGCGCCGCTTATCATACTTATGTCCTTCCTTGGATCGGTGCAGATATTCTCCATAGGATTCATGGGAGAATATATCATGAGTATGAATAAGAGGATAATGAACCGTCCACTGGTTGTTGAAGAAGAAAGAATTAACTTTGAAAAGGACAATCCTATCTATAGGAAATAGATAATGAACAGTAACATTGATGATAAGAAATGTGAGGTCTAAATTCGTGGCAGCAAAATCAGGTGCATCAAAAAATAAAAACAAAGCAGATAAAGAAAAAAAGGCAGTTTTAACAGGATTTTTTGGAAGAATCCAAAGTCAGCTGACTCAGGGCAGAGGAAGGCTTATTACCTTTGGAGTACTTATTTTCGCATTTTATATGATTTTGCAGCTTAAGTATGTTTATGATGTCTGGTTTGATCCTGATGAGCTGGATATCTATACAGTTGCATTTGAGATGGTAAAGGGCAAGGTTCTTTATAGAGACATTGCTTCCCAACATATGCCATTTACCTACATTTACAGTGCTATATTTTATATACTTGGAGCTAAACAGGTTTATCTCCAGCGAATTTATTACTACATTCTTTTTGCAGGATTCTGGACAGGCTTTGTCTTCAGATATAGAAAATACGTTAATAAATGGGCACTTGTCCTGCATCCACTTCTTTATCTCACCCTTATGCAGGTTCAGGATTTTTCTACTCAGATTTTGTCTGAAAATCTGTCGATTATAGGTATTGAGATATTTGCGCTTGAGTTTATAAGATTCCTTAAGGAAAAGGATATCGATACAAAGGGATGTATCCTTATGTGTATCGGTGTAATGTTTACCTTCGGAACAAGCTTTATATCAATATTCCCACTTTTCTTTGTGGGACTCGGTGTTCTTCTTACCGAAATCAAATGGGGAATCGAAAAACATCAGCCACAGAAGGATTGGTGGCTCATGATGATCAAAAGATATTTTAAGCTCTTTGGAATCGTGGCAATTCCTTGGGTGATATTCCTCATCTATGGTCTGGCAACCAAGTCTCTTGGTTCATTCTATATGGATGCATATCTTATCAACAGACTTTATTATCCAAAATATAATGGAGGAATCGGTGGTGGAGCTGCTGGTACATTTCTGCAGCCTATAACCGATTTTGCAAATGCATTCTTTGATATTAAGATTAAAAATATTGAACCGACATTTGCACTAAGATGGATAACTTTACTTACCGGAGTGTTATATTTTCCGTATCGCCTTGCAAAGAAAAATGGTGTAATATCGGGACTTACTATGGCTATTTTTGCTCTTAGTTGTGGTCTGAGAGGATATTTTAATTATCATGGTAAGGTACTAGTGGCACTTATATCCATGTTTACTATGATAGTATTGGTAGAATATACATATCACAGTAAAGATAGTTTTAGTAAGGCAGGGCTCGCCAGAAAAGGATTTCTTGCAACAACAGTTGTTCTGATTTTTGCAAATTATTCCTATAATATTAATAATCTTTTTACGATTATACTGAATTCTGAATATAACCATTATCAGTATGATACAGATTATGTCCTCACTCTTACAGACGAGGATGAAAGAATCTGGCAGACTAATATGTGTGATGCTATTCCTTGGGCATCGAAACGTGTGACAACAGGTCCATCCGTCAGCTGTCCATGGATGTGGGAAGGTGTCGGAATAAATAAAATGGATGACCTTCGCAAGAATCCGCCGAGAGTAATTATGTTCCAGCTGGGATATGAATCCTGGGGGCATAAGATGAGCGAATATGCACCTGAAGCATATCAGTTCATACTAGATAATTACAGATATATGCCGGATTCAGGTCAGATATGGGTTCTGAACAGCTACTACGATGAGGCATGCAGAAAGCTGGGACTTGATCCTGCTACTCTTGTAAATGACGGAGGTATGGGAGTTACCCCTTACGAGGTTAAGGATAATGAGAAGCCAGGTGCGAAAGTGATAGAAGATAATAATGATCCTGACTAAAATGAATTATCTATATTTTTATCATATGGCTTCAAAAGGTATTTTTGAACCCTACATTTAAACATCATTTTATAAAGAAAATAGTTATTAAGTATAAATTATGGAAAGGATAAGAAAATGGGAAAGATTACAGTTGAATCATGTTTAGTTGATGGAGTAGAGATTGAGGGACTTAAGGTTATTACACCTACAGTCTTCGGCGATGACAGAGGATACTTTGTTGAGACATATAATGAGAATGATATGAAGGCTGCAGGAATGGACTATGTTTTCGTGCAGGATAATCAGAGTGCTTCAAAGAAGGGGGTTCTGAGAGGACTTCATTTTCAGAAAGAGTTTCCACAGGACAAGCTTGTTCGAGTTATCAGCGGTGAAGTATTCGATGTTGCTGTAGATCTTAGAGAAGGAAGCAAAACCTTCGGTAAATGGTATGGTGTGAGACTTTCTGCAGAGAATAAGAAGCAGTTCATGATTCCTAAGAATTTTGCCCATGGATTCATCGTTCTTTCAGATTATGCTGAATTCTGCTACAAATGTACTGACTTTTATCATCCAAATGATGAGGGCGGACTTCTCTGGTCAGACCCTGAAATTGGAGTAGAGTGGCCAATGCCAGAGGGAATGACAGCAGATGATCTGACACTTTCTGATAAAGATAAGGTTTGGGGCGGAATCGCAGCTTACAAAGAGGAAAGAGGTCTGTAAAGACTATATGAAAAAGAAAAAAATATTACGAATACTATTTGTAATAGGAATTATTTTATTAAATATTTTAATATTCTGGAAGATTGATTATTCTGATATAGATTTTAAGGGGATATCTTTTGTTGTAGAACTTTCTTCTGATAGAGATGAGACTTACCAGATCTATTATTCTAAAGCTGGTGGGGATTTTTCCGAGGATAACAGTGATACAGCAGATTATGAGGAAGCCGGAAAGCTAAAAAAACTTACCTTTGCATTCCCGGCAGAGTTTGATAATCTTAGATTTGATCTAGGTGCGAAGGCTGGAAAGACAACGATTCATGATATGTACTTTGAGGCATCAAACATTCGTTATGAGATCGAACCAGAGCAGCTTGAGTCAGAAGTGAATGCAGTTGGCATTACTTCCAGGGAGATTATATCAGAATCAGATGGAGAAAGTATAGTTCTCGAAGCCGAAGCAGGTGATCCTAATATACTAATTCAGTTTCATAAGGATCAGTTGCTTTCAAGTTATGTAGAAGGAACACATAATAAGACCATTATTCTAGATATTATACTTGCTGTAATTGTTGATGTTCTTGCTGTTTATATTTTGCTGCATTTCTTCTCGCTTATAGATATTCCGGTTGAGATATATCAGAACAGACGTCTCGCAATGAATCTTGCCAAGAATGATTTCAAGCAGAAATATGCCGGTTCATTTCTCGGAATTCTTTGGGCTTTTATTCAGCCAGTTGTAACTGTGCTTGTATATTGGTTTGTATTTACGGTAGGACTTAAGTCAGGAAATGTATCAGGTTATCCATTCGTTCTTTATCTGATAGTCGGAATCGTATCCTGGTTCTTCTTTTCGGATGCCCTGAGTGGTGGAACAAATGCTCTTGTTGAATATAATTATCTTGTTAAAAAGGTTGTATTCAATATTGATATTCTTCCATTTGTAAAGGTTATGTCAGCGCTGTTTGTACATTTCTTCTTTACTGCATTTGCGATAATACTTTGCATATGCATGGGCTACGTTCCAAGCATTTATGCAATTCAAGTTTTCTACTATATTTTCTGTGACGTGGTATTTGTACTGGGACTTACATACCTTACATCGGCGATAGTAGTGTTCTTTAAAGATTTAGGACAGTTTATAAATATATTCGTTATTCAGGTTGGTGTCTGGCTTACACCAATCATGTGGAATGCAGAGGGCATGCTTGGCCCACTTGCACTTAAGCTTTTCAAACTGAATCCAATGTTCTATATAGTAAGCGGATTTAGAGACAGCCTTCTCAGAAAACAGTGGTTCTGGCAGGGAGACACCCTTCTCTGGACCATATATTTCTGGATACTGACAGTTCTTGTAATGGGGCTTGGATTTAAAATATTCAGAAGGCTGAAAGTGCATTTTGCAGATGTGCTGTAAGATTAAAAAGAACTGTAAATTTTATCCTTCTTGAGAAAAAGTTAAAGCAAAAGCTTGAAAAAGAAGAAAATTTTAAGAGTAAAAAAAATGACTGACGAAATAGCAATAAGAATAAATGATGTTACAAAATTATATAAGCTATATGATAAGCCGACTGACCGCCTTAAAGAGTCCCTTGGACTTTCAAAGGAAAAGAAGTATAAGGAACATTATGCTCTGCACGGTGTTTCTTTTGATGTAAAAAAAGGCGAATGTGTTGGTATTATTGGTACCAATGGTGCCGGTAAATCAACTATTTTGAAGATAATTACCGGAGTTTTAAATCCTACTGCAGGTAATGTTGAGATAAATGGTCGTATATCAGCTCTTCTTGAGCTTGGCGCGGGTTTCAATCCTGAGTATACCGGTATTGAGAACGTTTATCTGAATGGAACAATGATTGGTTTCAGCCGTGAAGAAATAGACGCTAAGATGGATGAAATCCTTGCCTTTGCTGATATAGGTGATTTTGTTCATCAACCTGTTAAGACATATTCATCAGGTATGTTCGTAAGACTCGCATTTGCGGTTGCTATAAATATTGATCCTGAGATTCTGATCGTAGATGAGGCACTTTCTGTAGGTGATGTATTCTTCCAGGCAAAATGCTTTAAAAAGTTTGAGGACTTTAAGGCTAAAGGTAAAACTATACTTTTCGTAAGCCATGACCTTTCAAGTATTGAGAAATACTGCGATAAGGCTATACTTCTTGATCATGGAAAGAATGTTGGTGAGGGAACGCCGATAGATATAATTAATAAGTTCAAGAAGCTGATGGTTGGAATGTCACTTGAGGATATTGAAGCTCAGGAAACTGCTGGAAATGAAAAAAGTGACTCTGAAATAAAAGATAATAAATCCGAGACCGGTGGAGAGTGGAATAATGACAGTCAATCTAAAGCGGTTAAAAACGATCAGGATTCTGGTGCTTCAGATGATTCTAATAATTCAAATGATGGTGGCAAGTGGATGGACCATCTTGAGATTAATCCTAACTTAGATGAATATGGTGATATGAAGGCTAAACTGATCGATATTGGTGTCTTTGATGAGTTTGGAAATATAACAACTACGATTATGAAGGGCAGCAGGTTCACTCTTAAGTCAAAGGTTGAATTCTATGAGGATATAGAAAGTCCGATATTTACATATACATTTAAAACACTTAAAGGACAGGATATTACCGGAACCAATACCATGTTTGAGAAGACAGATATAGGAACAGCACATAAAGGAGATATCTATGTTGCTTCCTTTACACAGGAAATGTTCCTACAAGGTGGAGAATATCTTCTGTCAATGAGCTGTACCGGATTTGAAGAAGGAAAACTCGTGGTACACGACCGTAAATATGATGTACTGAATATATCAGTGGTTTCTGAGAAAAATACGGTGGGATTCTACGACATGAATTCAAAGGTTGAAGTTCACAAAGTAGAAAAGTAAAGGAAATAATATGATCGATTACGAAAATCTCTTAAATATAGTAAAAACTGAAAATGATCTTGAAGATTTTCTGACTGAACATGATGAATGGGATTATCTGTACAATCTGTCAAATATCAGAAAAAATGTTCTAGAATGGTATGACTTCAGAGAAGATGCTAGGCTTCTTGAGATTGGTGCTGAGTGTGGCGCTGTAACCGGTCTTTTCTGTGAAAGGGTAAGTGAGGTTGTTTCTTTTGACAGTGATGAAAGAAAATGTGAGATAAATAGGGAGAGGAATAAAGTTTACTCGAATCTTAAGGTTATTTCTTCTACAGAGGATATTGAGAAAGCTATTATAGGAAATCCTTTGGAAGAAGAAGGTGACAACAACGATGAGAGTGTTGAGACAATAAAGTTTGATTATGTTGTAATAATAGCTGATGTATCTGACGCATCCTTAAACCTTGCCTCAAAGATGTTAAAACAAGATGGCATTTTAATTATTGTCGCTGCTAACCGGTTTGGTATAAAATATTTTGCTGGCGCTTCTGATGTTGGTGAAATTAATAGACTTGGTAGAAAAAAGCTTATTGATA